>QHSV01000402.1 GCA_003221655.1 Candidatus Rokuibacteriota bacterium | reverse complement strand
GTGCTCAAGTACTACAAGAACCTCCGGACCATCTTCTCGCAGCTACCCGAGTCCTACGTCGACCACCTGCCACGCCTGAGGATGATCGAAGAGACCGTGGCCAACCTGCCGTTCGAGAAGTTCTGCCGCGATCAGGGCGTGTTCGGCGACGCCGCGGAAGTCATCGACCGGCTGCAGGCGGCGCGCGACGAGTTTGGACTCTCGCAGATCATCAGCTGGTTCGACCAGGGCTCGATGTTGCCGCGGGCCGAGGTCGAGCGCACGATGCGCCGGTTCGCCGACGAAGTCATGCCGAAGCTTGCTGAGCGCGTCAGCCGATCAAGTCGCGAAGCGTGACCGTCAGATCGGGGAAGGCGGCGGGCGAGAACATCTCGTCCATGCGGAGCAGACGGACGTCGCGGTAGCCAGCGCCACCCGCGCCGCGATGAATCTCGAGCCGGCCGGAGTCGAGATCGACCAGCCAGGCCTCGGCCACGCCGGACCGCGCGTAGAGGGGGAACTTCGTGCGACGATCGTACAGGAGCGAGCTGTCCGCGACTTCGACGAGCAGCCGCACGTCAGGCGGCTCGGGCAGGCCGCCGGTGTAGAAGTCGGCGCGCGGCGCAAGCAGCATCACGTCCGGCTCCGGTAGAACAGGTGATGAATCCTGGCCACGGTGCCGGCATGGCGGCTGCCGATCGGCGACATCTGGATGATCTCGCCCTCGATGAGCTCGACGCGGTCGTCTGCACCCAGGATTCCGGCCTCGCCCATCCGATGGTATTCATCGAGTGTGAAGCGCCGCCTGACCATTTCGCCGATTATAAGACTCTGGTACCTTCGACGAGAGAAGGGATCGGGCCCAAGGAGGATAGCGTGGCCAAGAGTGTCGTCACCCCCGAGCGGTTCGCCAAGGGCAGGACGTTCGACGAGTACGTGAAGTACGCCGGCAGCCCGGAGAACCTCGCGCGCGAGGGCTTTGGGTCCTATTACGCCGACGGCGGGTCGATCGGCACGGCCCGCCGGAACAACAGCGCGGTGCTTCGCGAGCGTTACGCCAGGACGCGGCTCAGCGACCAGCAGGCCGCCGCCATCAAGTGGCTCGCCGCGCAGCCCAACGGGCCCGCCAAGATTCTGGTCGTCTCCGAGGACTGGTCGTCCGACTGCCGGCGCGACGTGCCCGCGCTGGCGCGGCTGGCCGAGGCCGGCGGGCTGGAGCTGCGCATCTTCAACCGCGACGGCAAGAAGATCCTCGGCACGCGGCGTCCGGATCCCGCCGCCCACCCCGACGGCAACCACGACATCGTGCTCGAGTTCCTGAACGCGAAGAACGGCGGCGAATGGGCGTCGGTGCCGATCGTGGTCATCTACACGAAGGACTTCCAGGAGCTGCACCGGTACATCGAGTACCCGGCGATCTACCACAAGGATTACATCCGCGGACACCAGCAGTCCGCCCGACCCGGCGAGACGGAGGCGCAGACGAAGGAGCGCGGCCAGCGGGAGTTCGTCGCCATGCAGGGGTCGCCGTTCTTCGACGTGTGGGCGTCGGCCGGGATCGACGAGATCCTCAGCGCGCTCTTCGAGAAGCTGACGGTGAAGCGCTAGACGACTGCTGCGGCGCCGTAGAGAATCGCCGGGATGAGACGCCGCTGAACGGGGTCGATCGCGAGCCCGAACCCTTCCAGCGTGTAGGCACCGAGAACCTCGAGGTCGCCCGGCTGGCCGAACAGGCAGAGCGTGTGGAGCGTTCGGCCTTCGAGCGTGCCCATCCCGATCCTCCTCGCCTCGAAGTTAACACGAGCGGATCAGAGCACCGGCGTACAGCGTGTATCCTTCTAGGGACTTTTCGGAGCCGGCGCAGATCGGCTATAAGCCGTGAATGCGGCGAGCCGGCGAGCGGCGGAGAGGGAGCCAATGGCGGTCGAGGTGGCGGGAACGCGACGGCGATTCACCCGCGAGGAGTATTACCAGATGGCGGAGGTTGGCATCCTCAAGCCGACCGATCGGGTCGAGCTGATCCAAGGCGAGATCGTCGAGATGTCGCCCATCGGCCGGCGTCACAAGGCATTCGTCGACAACTTGACCCAGCTCTTGACCATGCGCATCGCCGGCCGGGCCATCGTGTCTGTCCAGAACCCTCTCGTCCTCGCTGAGGATACCGAGCCCGATCCCGATCTCAAGATCCTTCGCCGCCGCAGCGTGCCCTATAAAGAGCTCGAGGCACACGCGGACGACGTGCTTCTAGTCATCGAGGTGGCCGAGAGCTCGCTGTCCTGCGACCGATCGACCAAGCAGAGGCTGTACGCCGAGGCCGGTATTTCCGAGTACTGGGTGGTCGACTGTGCCGCGGAAAGCGTCGAGGTTCACCGCACGCCTCAGGCCGGTAGCTACAGGGACGTGAGCCGACTCAATGGTGTCGCGTCCGTCAATCCTCTCGCCTTCCCTGACATCAGGGTGACGCTGGCAGAGGTCTTCGCGTAGGCGATGACCCAACCACCGCTCACGCTCCGACGCTGGAAGCGGGCCGAGTACGAGCAACTCGTGGACCTGGGGGTGTTTCAGGGAGATTCCATCGAGCTCATCGGTGGCCAGCTCGTCGTCGCCGAGCCTCAGGGCGCATACCACGCCTCTGCCGTCACCCGTGTCGACTACGCGCTGAGAGCGGTGCTTCCCGGGGGATGGATAGTCAGAATCCAGGCGCCCGTATCTCTCGACGACGACTCTGAACCCGAGCCCGATCTTGTCGTGGTCCCGGGGCGACCCGGTGACTATCACGACTCGCACCCCGCGCACCCGGCGCTGGCCATCGAGGTCGCGGAATCGAGCCTCGAGCTCGACCGGCAGCACAAGGGCAGCCTCTACGCGCGAGCGGGGATTGGGGACTACTGGATCGTGAACCTCGTCGACCGAGTCCTCGAGGTCTACCGCAATCCGGGTGCCGATCCGTCCGCGATCTACGCCTGGCGGTATCGATCGGCCGCCTCGCTGCGCCCGCCCGACGCCGTCGCTCCTCTCGCGTTCCCGTCCAGCCGCATCGCCGTGGCCGACCTGCTGCCGTAGCGGCCGCCCGCCGTCCGAGCTACGTCGTCCGGCCCCCAGGTTGACGGGCCGCCCGGAACTGGCCTCCTGCCCATCGAGGAGATGCAGCGCTGGCGTCCGAGATCTAGACCATGCGACCTCTTGACTCGGCGCCCCGATCGAGGCAGCCTCGCGTCGATGAAGATATCGCGCCGAGCCAGGGGGCGGTCATGAGTGAGCGAGAGCTGACGTACGGAGAGGCGGTCAAGGAAGCGATCGCGGAAGAGATGCGGCGCGACCCGCGCGTGTTCCTCATCGGGGAAGACGTCGCGGAGGCGGGCCATCCGTTCAAGACGCTGGTCGGGCTCGTGCAGGAGTTCGGCACGCAGCGGATCATCGACACGCCCATCTCCGAGCCCGGCTACGCGGGCATCGGCGTCGGCGCCGCGATGACGGGCATGCGGCCGGTCGTCGACGTGATGTTCGGCGACTTCATCACGCTGACCATGGATCAGATGGTGAACCAGGCCGCCAAGGCGCATTACATGTCGGGCGGCAAGATCAAGGTGCCCATCGTCTTCCGGACTACTCTGGGCGCGACGCGCCGATCGGCCGCCCAGCACTCGCAGTCGCTCCACGCGTGGGTGAGCCACGTCCCGGGCCTCAAGGTGGCGCTGCCGTCAGGTCCGTACGAGGCCAAGGGGCTGATGAAGACGGCCATTCGCGACGACAGCCCCGTGGTCATCTTCGAGGACAAGATGATGTACCGGGTCAAGGGGCCGGTACCCGCCGAGGAATACACGATCCCCTTCGGCGTGGCCGAGATGAAGCGCGCCGGCACCGACGTGACCATCGTCGCCACCAGCAGCATGGTGACGGTCGCGCTCGGCGCCGCCAAGATGCTCGAAGAGGTCGGGATCAGCGCCGAAGTGATCGACCCGCGGACGACGTGGCCGCTCGACAAGCAGCGGCTCATCGACTCGGCCAAGAAGACCTCGCGCGCCATCGTGGTGGACGAGGGCTACGAGCGCTACGGCACCACGGCCGAGATCGCGTCGGTGATCGCGGAGGGCGCTCGCCAGCGATACCGTTACGCGCCCCACCGCCGACATGCGCCGCTTCATGTGCGAGGCCGAGGTGGGCGACGAGCAGAAGTTCGAGGACCCGACCGTCAACCAGCTCTGCGAGATGGTGGCCGAGCTCCTGGGCAAGGAAGCCGCGGTGTTCCTGCCATCCGGCACCATGTGCAACGAGATCGCGCTGCGCGTGCACGCGCGTCCCGGGGAAGAGGTGATCGCCCACCATACGGCCCACCCGATCAACTCCGAGACCGGTGGGCCTGCCGCGCTGGCCGGCGTCAACGTGCGCGCGATCGACGGCCCGTGGGGTCAGTTCGACGCCGCGGCGGTCGAGGCTGCGGTGCGCCCGAGCTCGCGCTACGCGCCCCGGACCCGGCTTCTCTGGGTCGAGCAGACGAGCAATCACGGCGGCGGCTCGGTGTGGTCGCTGGCTCGCCTCGAGGCGGTGACGGCGGCAGCGCGTCGTCACGGCCTCGCCACTCACATGGACGGCGCGCGTCTCATGAACGCGGTCGTCGCGCGCGGCGTCTCGGCGCGGGACTACGCAGCCTTCTTCGACTCGGCGTGGATCGACTTCACGAAAGGCCTCGGCGCTCCGGTCGGCGCCGCTCTGGCGGGCTCGCGCGCGTTCATCGACGAGGCGTGGCGCTGCAAGCAGCAGATGGGCGGCGCCATGCGCCAGGCGGGCATCATCGCCGCCGGCGGCGTGTACGCGCTGCGCCACCACGTCAAGCGCCTGGCCGAGGACCACGCCAACGCCCGGCGCCTCGCCGAGGGCCTGGCCGGCCTGCCCGGCGTCAAGCTCGATCCCTCGACCGTCGAGACCAACATCGTGTTCTTCGAGCTGACGGACGCGCTCACCGCGCCGGTCGCCGTCGAGCGCCTGCTTGCCCGCGGCGTGCGAATGGGCGCGTCCGGCGCTCGCAGGATTCGCGCGGTCACCCACCTGGACGTCGACGCGGCCGGGATCGAGCGGGCGCTGGCCGCCGCCCGCGAGGTCTTCACGAGCTGAGGCCCTGATGCCCACGAACATCATCATGCCGGCGCTCGAGCTGGCGCAGGAGACCGGCAAGGTCGTCCACTGGCTCAAGCACCCGGGCGATGCGGTGCAGAAGGGCGAGCCGATCGTCGAGATCGAAACCGACAAGGTCACCGTCGAGATCGAGGCGCCAGCCGCCGGCGTGCTACGAGATGTGACCGCGCACGAAGGCGACGTGGTGCCGGTGGGGCAGACGATCGCGGTCATCCTGGCGGCCGGTGAGACGGGGGCGGGCGCTTCAGCGCTGGCTGTCATGCCGGCGGCCAACGCAGCCGCCACCGGCGCCGTACCGACGCCGCCCGTGGCGATCAACGCGTCGGCCGGGGCGGTGAAGGCGTCGCCGCTGGCCCGCAAGATCGCGGAGCAGCACGGCGTCGATCTCGCGCGGGTGAAGACGGCCAGCGGACGTATCGAGAAGGCGGACGTCCTCGCCTACGTCGAGAGCCAGAAAGCGCCGTCCGCCGGCGACGGGAGGGCGGGGCGGTTGGTGGCGGCATCGCCGAAAGCGCGTCGATTGGCAGCCGAGCGCGGCCTCGACATCAGCGCGCTCCGCGGGTCGGGCCCGGGCGGCGCTGTCCTCACGGCGGATGTTCCGGCATCGGCGCGCCCGGCGGTGTCGGCTCCCGCGGCGCCGAGCGTGCGCCCGGTCGGGGCGCCTGGCGTCGGCACGGTCTGGCGGATCATGGCCGAGCGCATGACGACCAGCTGGACCACCGCGCCCCATTTCTATCTCGTCCGCGAGGTCAACGTGAGCCGCCTGGTCTCCTGGCTGGACAAGGCGCGCAAGCAGACCGGCGCCCACATCACCTACACGGATCTACTGGTCAAGCTCGTCGCGGCGGCGCTGTCCCAGCACCCGCGCGTGAACGCCTCGTGGAAGGACGGCACGATCGCGCAGAACGCCGACATCAACATCGGCCTGGCCGTCGCGATCGATGACGGGCTGGTCGTCCCTGTCGTTCATCGTGCCGACACGCTGCGCCTGGCGGAGATTGCCGCGCGCCGTGAGGACGTGGTGAGCCGCGCGCAGGCCGGCAAGCTGCGCCCGGCCGACATCCAGGGGGGCGGCTTTACGATTAGCAATCTCGGGATGTACGGGGTCGACGCGTTCAATGCGATCGTCAATCCGCCGCAGGCCGCTATCCTCGCCGTCGGACGCATCGCTGACCGCGTCGTCGCGCTCAATGGTCAGCCGGCAGTCCAGCCGACCATGGTGCTGACACTGTCCTGCGACCACCGCACGCTCGACGGCGCGCGTGGTGCGCAGTTCCTCGGCGCCCTCGCCGAGCTGATCGAGGAACCGCTGGCGTTGCTCGTGTAAGGATTGAGTAGTCCGCTCGATCCGCATTGGAACCCAATCTTGGCCGCTTTCATTGGCCACGTTGCTGCGGAGCGCCGGCTGACTACGGGGGTGTGCTGTCGGTTGTACGTCTGGCTTGCCCCGGTTCTCCCAGTAGAGTGGTTTCGCTGCCCGTAGCGTGAGGTGCTAGTACTCTCCGCCCGGGCGTCAGGCAATAGAGGCGGCGCTGTGAACGGGACTCGAACCCGTGTTTGGTCACGGTCGCGTTTTCGCCGCGCTTTCAACCGCTTCCGAGCTACTTAACTTGAGAAAACCCGAGGGGACTCAAACACGCAGGAAGCAGTCCCTTCAAAACAGCCAGGTCGCTCGCTCAAATCGAGGCCCGTAACGTCCCGACGGCAACAGCATCGGCCCCGCTGGAGTTTCCATCCGGGCGCCCGTGCGCTGAGAGGCACCCCGCGCGGTATTGAACGTCGCCTCCGGGGCGCCGGGAGGTGCGTTGCCCGACGCGGAGGCACACCGCCGAGTACTCGCCTGCCGAACTGCCCGCTGGCCAAATACGACGTTGAGACCCAACGTCAGACGCTCTTCGATCGTGGCCTTACTGCTTCTCGTCACGCCACTCGCCAACGAGGCGCAGCAGTTGGGGAAAATGCCGCGCGTTGGCGTTCTCGCCGCAGGCTCGGCGAGCGAGGCGCCCAATACCGCGTTCTTCGACAGCATGCGCGACCTGGGCTATCTAGAAGGGCAGACTGTCATCTTCGAGCGCCGCTTTGCCGCGGGACGAATTCAGGATCTCCCGGCTCTCGCCGAACAACTCGTCACGACCAAGCCCGACGTCATCTTCGCTCCCGTCACTCCCGCCGCGCTGGCTGCTCGCAAGGCGACGCCGACCATCCCCATCGTCTTCGCCGTCTCCGCCGACCCAGTCGGAGCGGGGCTCGTCGCCTCGTTGCGGCAGCCGGGCGGCAATGTCACGGGGCTCATGAGCATGAATACCGAACTTGCGCCGAAGCGCTTGGAACTGTTGAAAGAGGTCGCGCCGCAGATCTCGCGGGTAGCACTCTTCATAAACCCTGACAATGTACCCGACCGGCAACAGCTGAATGCGCTGAACCGCGTAGCGACCGAGCTCAGAGTCGTGATCGTCCCGATCGCGATACGTGGACCCGACGACTTCACGCAGGCGTTCACTAACGCGCGTGCTCAGCGTGCCGACGCCGTCATGATCATTCCGAACCCGCTCAACATTCAGTTCCGTACCAGGATCGTGGAGTTTGCTGCACAAAACGCTCTGCCGACGATGGATGCTGAAGACCGCGGAGCGCGCGAAGGTGCCTTGATGTCCTACGGACCCAGTTGGGCTGACAACTTTCGACAGGCGGCACAACTCGTTGACCGGATTCTGAAGGGGGCTCGGCCGCGCGATCTTCCAGTTGAGCAGCCGACCAAGTTCGAGCTGGTCATCAACATGAAGACCGCGAAGACGCTTCGATTGTCAATTCCGCCAGCGCTGAGGTTACGAGCAGATCAACTCATCGATCCATGAGCCACAGACGGCTGGCCAACACCCCGCTCCAACGGATCGGACGCTCGCGATGCTCGCATCCGGCCGCTGAGCGCAATCGTTTAGCCGATCGACGCACGTGGGGACCTGGTGCTGCGCCCCCGCGTGAACCGGACCACCAATGGAGGCAGTCATGAGATCTCACAGGATGCACGGCTTCACCGTT
>QHSV01000401.1 GCA_003221655.1 Candidatus Rokuibacteriota bacterium | reverse complement strand
CCGCCTGGTTGACGAGCTGGTTTGTGAGCCGCTCCAGCCGGTCGGCCAGTGGGGTCGCCTGCACGATCTGCAGCTCCCGCCCTTCCGCGACCCGGCCGCTCCGGATCAGCTCCACGACACGCGTGACGACCCGGATGAACTCGTCGTAGTCGTTCCGCACACGGTCGAGCAGCTCGACCTCGTCTCGCGCCACGAACTGCAGGCGATCCAGGTCGTAGCCGAACTGGTTGAGCTGGCGGAGGATGGCGTCGAGACTCCGGTCCTCGGGGACGAGCAGCGCGGCGGCCACACTGTAGAGCTGGCCTGTCGTGTCGTGTTGCAACTGGCGGTAGGCGGCGATCTTGCGCTGCAGCTTCACGAGGTCCTCCGACCGGCGATTCACCTCGCCGAGGACCTCGAGACCGACCGCGCCGAGCGCGATCAGCAGGCCGACGATGATCAGGAAGGCGACCAGGAGCTTGGTGTGGACGGCGGCAGGGATCCTTGCCACGAGGCGCGGGAGCGCGCGCATCACCGGCCGCCTTCCCGGAGGAGCGAGCGGAGGTCGCGCAGCATCTCGTCCGGATCGAACCGCACTCCCATGTACTGGACGCGCAGCGCGCCGTCACGGTCCACGAGCGACGTGAGAAACGTGTGGTCGACGTCGCCGCGGTCCGTCTTCCGCGCAAACACGCCGTAGCGCTGGGCTACGCCCTTGATCTCCGCCGGCGTGCCGGTGAGGAACGCCCAGCCCGCCCCGCTCGCGCCGTGCGCCTGCGCGTAGCTCCGCAAGACGTCCGGGGTGTCGCGCTCGGGATCGATGGTGATGGCGATGAACGCCACCTGCGTGCCGAAATCCTTCCCCATCCGAGTACCGAGCGCGGCGAGCTTCGCCGTGAGCACCGGACACGTGTCGGTGCACGTCGCGTAGATGAAGGTGACGGCGACGACCTTGCCGCGCATGTCGGCCAGGGCGAGGCGTGTGCCGTCGGCGGTCGTCAGTGCGAACGGGGGGGGCCGCCCCGATCGTGGGCAGCCGCGCGTCGCGGCCCGGTTGGTGCGCGAGCGCCGGCATCGCCACCGAGAGGATGAACGCGACGGCGAGCCCCGCGACCGCCCGTGACGCGAAGCGTCTCAGCCCTTCAGCTCCCTCTTCAACTCGTTGACGAACCGCCAGTCCATTCCGTCGGCGATGACCTTCTGCGGGCTCGACTTGATCACCCCCGCCTCGTGCATGCGCAGGGCGAAGAAGCGGATTGTATCCGCCGAGTCGTACTCACGCCACCGCCGGTACGGGATCTCACGCAGCGCCTGCAGCGAGTAGTCGTGGTCCTTCAGGAAGCCCCGGTCGACCAGCCCACGCACGACCTTGTCGGGCTCGGCCGCGCAGATGTCCACCGCCTTCACGAGCGCACGGAGGACGCGCTTTGTGGCCACCGGGTACTTGCGGACAAAGTCGCGATTTCCCGTGGCGAAGCAGCAGAAGTACTGCGACCACGGGCGATCGGCGGTCGTGTTGACGATGAGGCGCCCGGTCTTCCGGGCTCGAAACTCCTGCGGCTCGGGCGGGAACCCGAGGACGGCGTCGACCTTGCCCTCGACGAACTGCTGCTTCGCGTCCGGCGTGAGCACGATCTTCAGGTCCTTTCGCGGGTCGAGACCGACATAGCTCGCCATGGCGGCGACAAAGGCGTGACGCCCCTTCGTCGATACCGCGACCGTCCGACCTCGGAGGTCCAGGACCGAACGCACCTGGGCGTTCCCGAATAGCTCGTAGCAGCCGCCGTGCATGCCGCCCAGGCCGAGGAGCGCTTGGCCCTCGTCCACCGCTTGGATCAATCCGGGGGCATCCAGGAACATCATGTCTATCTTCCCCGCCGCCATCAGGTCCCCGTCACCCTTGATGGAGACGTACTCGACCTTCTCGAAGCCCTCGGCCCGCAACAGCTCTTCGGCCACCCACTGTGGCGCCACGCAGGCGACGTCGAACGGATACCGATTCAGCCGGATGCGGGTCGTCTCGGGCGGCGGCTCCGCCGCGAAGCCCGGACGTGCGCCGATGCCACTTCCGATGACGCCTGCGGCCAGAGCCCTCAGGATCGCGCGTCGGTCCATCAGCCCTTCAGCTCCTTCTTCAGCTCATTGAGAAACCGCCAGTCGGTGCCCTCGGCGATGAGCCGCTGAGGCGTCGATTTGATCATCCCGGCCTCGCGGAGGCGGAGAGCATAGAAGCGGACGGAGTCCTCCGGATCGTAGACGCGCCACCTGTTGTACGGAACATCCTTCATGGTCTGGAGCGCATAGTCGTAGCGCGGTGTGAAGCCGCCATCGACGAGGGCACGAGCGGCCCGCTCAGGCTCGAGGGCGCATACGTCAGCCGCTTTGAGGATCGCCCGCAGCGCGCGCTTGGTCGCGATTGGATGTTTGCGGACGAACTCCCGATGCCCCGTGGCGATGCAGCAAAAGTACTGTGACCATGGCCGGTCGACCGTGCTGTTGACAACCACGTGTCCGACCTTCCGGGCGCGGAGCTCCTGAGGCTCCGGCGGAAAAGCGAGATAGGCGTCGACCGTCCCCTCCGCGAGCAGCCGCTTGCACTCGGCGGCGGGATGCTCGACGAACTTGACGTCCTTGTGCGGATCCAGCCCCACGTGGGCAAGCATGCTGGAGAGGAAGACGTGCGCGGGTTGACCCAGCTCGGTGATCGCGACCGTCTTACCGTTCAGATCCCGGATCACGCGAACCCGGTCCGTCCCGAACAGTTCGAAACAGCCGGGGTGCACACCGCCCAACACCGTGATGGGGTCGCCAGCGTCCAGCTGGATGACCAGCGGCGCGACGAAGTGCAGGGAGACATCGACTTCCCCTGATGCCAGAGCCTTCGATATACCCGCCGTGGTTATCTTGACGTACTTGACGTCGCTGAACCCCTCGGACTTCAGGAGGTCCCCGACGATGTACTGGGGAGCCACGCAGATGCTCGGCGAGTGATAGAGCCTCAGTCTCGTCGTCTCCGGTGGTGGTTCCCCGGAGGCAGGTCCGGGTGGCCATCCGAGCAGCCCTACCGTCCCCGCGACACCGCGAAGGAGGTCGCGCCTGGTGATCATCCCTTGAGCTCCGTTTTTCTCTTCCGGGTTTCCACTGGGTGACCACGGGTAATCCTCTGGGGGTTCAGAGTCCCCAGCGAAGACGTGACCCGGAGCCCCGGCAGCCCGGGAGTTCGCAGTATCCGCGGGGCCGCGACGGTATTCTACGCGCGTAGCTGACGTCCTGCGCCGCCTTTCCTTCCCGAGTTCAGCCCGAGTGGCGTGGCCTGTCGCGCATCCCCGCGCGCGCGCCGGCGGGGCCGCGGAGTGTGCGCATAACATCGGGAGGCGAGCCTCGTCGCAGCGCCGGCGTCTTCCCGAGGTCTCTGGCTGGCTTGGGTAAGAGTCGCCGACACTCGAGCTCTCTTGCGATCTTGAGATCCGCGGTGTCGAAACCCTTCCCGTCCTTGCGCTGAATGATGTGCTGAGAAAATTGTCCATGAGCACGACAACAGCTCAGCACACCAAACCGGAAACCTCGCCGGGTT
>QHSV01000154.1 GCA_003221655.1 Candidatus Rokuibacteriota bacterium | reverse complement strand
TCCTGAAGATAGACTCGTGGCGGCAGCGGCAGTTCGTCGAAGAGGGCGGCTGGGCCACTCCGCGCGGGGGCAAGACGCCCAACTCCGGGGTCGCGAGTGCGTGCGCCGAGGAGCTCGTGAAGGCCAAGACTTAGCCGGCGGAAGAGAGCGCGCGCGGTGTTCGGCTCGACAGCGAGACGGAGTCTGCGCCATGTGGCGCAGGGCACTCTGGACGAAACACAACGCGCGCTCGTCAAGAAGAAGTTTGAGATCTTGCGGCAGGCGAGTTTCGGCTTCACGCAAGACCGACTCCTGCACATTCAAGAGGAGGACTTGAAGAGCTGGACCGACGAGTGCACGGCTGAGCTTCGGAGAGAAATAACGTCGGCCGCACCGTCGCATATCAAGATTGCGCTGACCGATTTTCGTCCGCTCCGGTGCATCTCTCTGCAGTGTCGTCCGCTATAGATGCGCTCGCGTGACCTCGAACTCAGCCGAGAACGACGCGGATGCGATGTGTTGTCCGGTCATCGGCGAGCCCGATGCTGAGATCGCCGTCGAGGGAGACGCCATCGACCTCCACTGACGACACTCCCCGCGACGTAGCCCGTGGGTTCTCCACGACGAGGTCATAACGCGCGGAGCCGTAGCGGAATACCATTTCGAAGCCGGGCCATGCACGCGGGATACACGGGTCGACCACGAGCCGCGTGCCGCGCAGCCGGAACCCGAGAATCGACTCCAGCCCGGCCCGATACATCCACCCCGCTGATCCCGTGTACCACGTCCAGCCCCCGCGCCCGACGTGCGGCGGCTCGCCGTACACGTCCGCCGCGACGACGTACGGCTCGACCCTGTAGCGCTGGACGCCCGCTTCGCTACTGGCGTGGTTGATCGGATTCAACATCGCGAAAAGCTCGGCGGCCTTGTCCCCGTCGCCGAGCGCCGCGAAGGCGATGACCGACCAGATCGCCGCATGCGTGTACTGTCCGCCGTTCTCTCGAACGCCAGGCACATATCCCTTGACGTAGCCTGGCTCCAGGGACGTGGCGTCGAACGGCGGCGTGAACAGCAACACGATGCCGTCGGCACGACGCACGAGATGCTCGTCGACGGCCGCCATGGCGCGCTCGCGGCGTGCCGGGTCGGCGGCCCCCGAGATCACGCTCCAGGACTGCGCGATCGAATCGATGCGGCAGGCGTCGTTGACGGCGGCCCCGAGCGGCGTCCCATCATCGAAGTAAGCGCGCCGATACCACTGACCGTCCCAGGCCTCGCGCTCGAGCGACTCCTTCAGCGCATTCACGTAGCTCCGCCACCTCGCGGCGCGCGTACCCTCCCCGCGCGCGTCGGCCAGGTCAGCCCATTGAGACAGCACGGCGTGAAGGAACCATCCGAGCCAGACGCTCTCACCTTTCCCTTTGGCGCCCACCTCGTTCATCCCGTCGTTCCAATCCCCGGTACCCATCAGCGGCAGACCGTGCGGTCCGGCCGTCAGGCTGTGGTCGAGCGCGCGCGCGCAGTGCTCGAAGAGCGTGCCCCGCTCGTCGGAGGCACGGGGCTCGAAGTACGACTCGGACTGTCCAACTGCAAGCTGGGGCCCTTCGAGGAAGGGGACGACCTCGTCCAGGACGGCGCCGTCGCCGGCGACCTCGACATACTGAGCGACGACGTACGGGAGCCAGACCAGATCATCGGACATACGGGTTCGGACGCCGCGACCGCTGGGCGGGTGCCACCAGTGCTGGACGTCGCCCTCGACGAATTGCCGCGCCGCGGCGCGCAGCACGTGCTGCCGCGCCAACGCGGGCTCGGCCACCGCGAGCGCCATCACGTCTTGAAGCTGATCGCGAAACCCGTAGGCGCCGCCGGCCTGATAGAACGCCGATCGGGCCCAGACCCGACACGCCAGCGTCTGGTACAGCAGCCAGCGGTTGAGCAGGATGTCCATGGAGCGGTCCGGCGTCTTGACCTGCACCGTGCCGAGCACCGCGTCCCAGCGCTCGCCGACAGCTCGCAAGGCCGCCGCCACATCACGAGTCCGGGAGCGAACGATCAGCTCCCTCGCCTGCTCGGGGTTCGCCGCCTCGCCGAGGAAGAACATGACCTCCGCTCGGCCTCCAGCGGCCAGCTCGATCGTCGTCTGGAGCGCGCTGCACGGATCGAGGCCGGCACCGACCCGTCCTGAGAGCCTGCGTCTTGGCGCGAGCGCCGCCGGATGATCCGGCGTGCCGTTGCGTCCGAGGAATTCCGTCCGGTCGGCGGTCCACGCCGCTTGGGTCCCGCCGAGGTCGGCGAAGGCGACGCGGCCGCCGAACTCGCGCCTCCACGCGTTGCGCGCGAACATCGCGCCCGTCTTCCCGTCGATCTCGGTGACGACGAACGGCGCGGCGGCGTGCCGCGACACGCCAAGGACCCACTCGACGTAGGCGGTCACCGACAGCCGCCGTGGTCGTCCGGACTCGTTCGTCAGCGTGAGACGCGAGACCTTGACGGGGTCGTCGAGCGGCACCAGCTGCAGCAGCTCGAGTGCGATCCCGTGCGAGACGTGTTCGAAGCGCGTGTAGCCCTGCCCGTGCCGGATGACGTAGGGCGAGGCTCCCTCGTGGATCGGGAGCGCCGTCGGCCCCCACAGATCCCCGGTCTCTTCGTCCCGGACGTAGATGGTCTCGCCCGGCGGATCGCTGACTGGATCGTTCGACCAGGCAGTGAGCTGGTTCTCGCGACTGTTGACCGACCACGTGTACCCCGAACCCGACTCGGAGACCTGGAAGCCGAACCCCGCGTTTGCGATCACGTTGATCCACGGTGCCGGCGTCCACCGTCCCTCATCGAGGACCGTTACGTATTCGCGCCCATTCCGCTCGAAGCCACCGAGGCCGTTGAAGAGCTCGAGATCCGGCCGCCGGGCCGTCACATCCGCCCGCGCGAGCGCCGGCCGCCGTGGCTGAGGGGGCGGGGCCGCGTCGGGCCGCTGCGTGCGCGCCATCTGGTCGGCCAACGTCCCGCGCCGGCTCGACAGCACCGCCCGCGCAACGGACTGGAGCACGTCACGTTGCGTCGCCGTCACACCGTCCGCTCGCAGGATGTACACGTTCCCGTGCGGCCCCGGTCCATCATGGAGTCCCGCCGACTGGCTCGTGCGGAGCAGCGTCTCCAGCAACGCCTGCAGATCCTGAACGTACGATGGCGCGCGCTCGTTCAGGATGACCAGATCGACCGCGAGCTGCTTCATCCGCCAGTACTCGTGCGCGCGGAGGAGTTGCCGCACGATGCCCACGTCCTCGGGCTCGTCGATCTGAACGAGCACGATCGGGAGGTCGCCCGAAATCCCGTGAGCCCACAACGCGTCGGGGCCGCCCGTATGACGCGTGAGGACGTCCGCGGAGGGCCGGAGCGCCCGGTCCGAGTAGAGAACGCGGCTCGCGAGACTCTGGAAGAGATGTGCCTCGTCCGGGCCGATCCCGAGGTGGTGCTGTTGAACCTGCGCCTGCGTCCACGCCAGTGTCGCGGCGCGGTCGAACGTCGCCGTATCGCGATACTTTTCGGCGAGGCCGAGGGCCTCCGCACGCGACGGCGCGACCAGCGTCGAGAAGGCGACGCGCACGGTGTCGCCCGGCGGAAGCCGCACGCGGCGTCGCAGGCTCACGATCGGGTCGAGCACCGCGCCGGTCGTGTTGGAAAGGGGCCGGCCGTCGATCACCGCCGCTGGCGTTCGGATCCCGCGCCCGCGGCCGAGGAACCGGGCACGGTCAGTCTCCCATTGCAGCTCGCCGACCGGGTCCCCTTCGACGACCGCCACGTGGGCCAGCCAGACCGGGGCCTCGCCGTGTGACCGCGGCCGGCGGGTCGCCAGCAGAGTGTCGAGCTCGGGGACGCACTCCGTCTGCACGCTGAGATTGGAAAACGCCGGGTGGGCCGCGTCCGCCGCCGGAGGCGCCAGGACGACCTCGGCGTACGATGTCAACTCGATCTCCCGGCTCTTCGTCCCGAGATTCGTGAGCGAGACGCGACGCACCTCGGCATCGTCCTCCGGTGACACGATCACCTGGAGCGTGGTGCCGATGGCGCCGTCGCGCCGAGCGATCTCCGCCCGATCCTCGGAGAATATGACCTCGTAGCTGTCCGGTTGACCTCCGCGCGGCTGGTAGCCGGCCGACCAGGTCTCGCCGGTGTCGACATCGCGAAGGAACACGTACGTGCCCCAGGCGTCGCGTGTGACGTCTTCCCGCCATCGCGTGATCGCGAGATCACGCCAGCGACTGTATCCCGAGCCCGCCGTCGTCAGCATCACCGCATATCGTCCGTTCGAGAGCAGCTGTGTGCGAGGCAGCGAGTCGTGCGGCGAGGTGAAGCGCCTCACGACCGGCGGAACGAACTCGCGCACGTCACCGACGGCCTGCACCTCGTCCGCACGTGGCCGGGCGACCGCCACGTCACGCGGCGTCCGTTCCTGAAGAAGCAGCTCGGTGGCCCGGACGATGGGCTCGGCATGGAATCGCGCACGCATCGCGCCGTCGTGGATGACGTTCCCGATCGCGACGACCACCATCCCCTGGTGGTGCGCCATATAGGCCCGAATCACCGCGACCTGGGTCGCCTCCGGAAGCCGCGGCGCGGTGTAGTCGAGCGCCTCGTAGAAGCCGTAGGTGCCGCTGGCCCCGGCGGCCGCCAGGCGCCGGAAGTTCTGAATCGCCACGGCCGGATCGATCATCGCCGCCAGGCCCGTCGCGTAGGGCGCGATGACGACGTCCTCGCTGAGTCCGCGTCGCAGTCCGAGCCCCGGCACACCGAAGCTCGAATACTGGTAGGTCATTTCGAGATCTCGCGCGTTGTAGCCCGACTCCGACACACCCCACGGCACGCCACGCTCGGCGCCATAGCTGATCTGCCGGCCCACGACGAGCCGGGATGTCTGTTCGAGCAGGCTGCCCGCCGGCGCGCGCATGACGAGCCCCGGCATCAGGTATTCGAACATCGATCCCGACCAGGACACGAGCACCGAGTCCAGTCCCACCGGAGTGAGGGCCCGGCCCAGCCGGAACCAGTGCGAGACGGGGACGTCGCCCTTGGCGATCGCGACGAAACTCGCGAGACGGGCTTCCGATGCGAGCAGGTCGTACCGACTGGGGTCGAGACTGCCGTCCGTGACGCGGTACCCGATCGCGAACAGCTTCCGCATTGGATCGAAGAGAAAGCCGAAGTCCATGGCGCCGGCTAATTTCAGAGCGCCCCGGGCGAGGATCGTGAGACGACGAATGAGCGTCTCGGGCATGTCGAGGTCACGCGCGTGGCTTTCGACGGTGGCGCAGAGCGCCTCCGCCCAGACGAGGACGTCCGTTTGCGCGCTCGCGGGATCTTCGTCGACCAGCGCTCGCGCGATGTCCCGCACCGTTTGAGTGCGTGCTCGCAGCACCGCGAGCCGCGCGGCCCACTCCGCTGAGTCGAGTGGGAGCTCGTGGACAGCCGCCGTGACGGCGTCGATCGCCTCCTCCAGGCGCCCGCGGGTGGCCGGGCCCGGGCGTGCACCGCCGGCTGTCACGACGGTCGATAGGCGGACGAGCAGCGCGGTGTCTTCGATCCCGGCGAGCGCCGCCCGATCGAGGCGCGGGCGGTCGATCATCTCCTCGCAGGCATGCGCGAGCGCGATGAGATGGCCGGCAAGATTGCCGCTGTCGACCGACGATACGTACTTCGGCTCGAGAGCATAGCAGTGCCTCGTGTCGTACCAATTGTAGAAGTGGCCGCGGAAACGCTCGAGGGCGTTCATCGTCTCGAGCGTGGCCTCGAGACGCTCGACGGCGTCGAGCGTGCCGATCCAACCGAAATCGCGCGCGGCCACCGTGGACAGCAGGTACAGTCCGATGTTCGTGGGCGACGTGCGATGCGCCACCATCGGGCTCGGCGTTTCCTGGAAGTTGTCGGGCGGCAACGCGTGGTCTTCGGGACCGACGAATGTCGCGAAGAAGCGCCACGTCCGCCGCGCGATCGACCGGAGCGCTCGCACATCCTCGGACGAGAGCGGCTGGGTGACAGCTGTCCTCCGAGGCACGCTGATCCATCGCGCCACCGCCGGCGACAGAACCCACAGTATCAGAAAGGGCAGCGCGGCGGGCCAGGCCTCTGGTCGCCCCCACGCGACGGCCACCGCCGCGGTGGCAGCGAGCGCGACTCCGCCGCCCATTCGACGGCAGAAGCCACGCAGATCGAGACGGAGGCCGGCTTTCGCCTGCGCCGCAGTCACCCATTCCAGCAGGCCACGATGCGTGACGTACACGCGGACGAGCGTCCGCACGATCGCATCACTCATCAGCCACGCCTGGTGCGTCAGCATCGTGAGCGTGAGCCCGATCTGCGAGGCGGCCAGGACGAGGTCTCTCCCGACCGCGCGGGTGTGGCTGCGCTTCGAGATGCCGCGCCGGTGGGGGACCAATCCGCTCAGCACCGGCAAGAGCGAGGGCACGGCGACGGTCGCGAGGATGAAGGCGCTCCACATCGAGGGTGACGTGCCCGGGATGATCCACGCGACGACGAGCGCCAGAAGGGCGGCCGGCGCCGAGACGGTACGACGAAGATTGTCCAGCATCTTCCAGCGCCCGATCACCGGGATGCGGCTTCCAAGGATCCAGGGAAGCAGCTGCCAGTCGCCCCGCGCCCATCGGTGCTGGCGCGCCGCCGCGACCCCGTAATGCGATGGAGCGCTCTCGAACAGCTCGACATCGGTCACGAGACCGGCGCGCGCGAACACCCCCTCGAAGAGATCGTGGCTCAGCAGCGCGTTCTCCGGCACCCGTCCCGCCAGCGCCGCCTCGAACGCGTCTACATCGTAGATTCCTTTGCCGGTGTATGACCCTTCCCCCCAGAGGTCCTGATAGACGTCGGACACCGCCGATGCGTACGGGTCGACCCCTGCCGGGCCGGACGAGAGGCGTTGGAAGAACGAGCCCTCGCGTCCGGGCAGCGGCGGGGTAACTCGGGGTTGAAGCACCGCGTATCCTTCGACGACGCGCCGCCTGCCGGCATCGAACCGCGGGCGATTGAGGGGATGCGCCATCGTACCGACCAGCCGTTCGACCGCGCCTCGAGGCAGCCGCGTGTCGGCGTCGAGGGTGATGACGTAGCGGACGCCGGACGGCGCGACGGCGCCCGTAGGCACGAAGCTGGTGTCCGTCGCCCCTCGCAGGAGGTGATTGAGCTCGTGGAGCTTGCCCCGCTTGCGCTCCCACCCCATCCACGCCCGCTCGCTCTCGTTCCAGAGCCGCCGGCGGTGGAAGAGAAGGAATCGCTCGCCTCCATCCGGCGCGGCACCGTGACGCCGGTTCAGACGGGCGATCCCCTCGCGCGCGGCTCCCAGCGTTTCGTCATCGCCCGGCATGCTCTCCGTGGGCGCATCCAACCAGTCGGAGAGGATGGCAAAGCGAAGATCGCCGTTCGGATTCGCGAGGTAATGCACTTCGAGCCGCTCGATCTGCTCATTGACTTCCGCGCCGTCCGTCAACAGCATCGGCACGACGACCATGGTTCGCAGATGCGGTGGCACGCCGTCGCGCAACTCGAGGCGAAGCAGCACTGCCGGCGTGACCAGCGCGGTGACGCTGCGATTCAGCAGAGCGATCGCCAGGTCCGAAGCCGGGACGACGGCCAGAAGCGCGAGCACGAGCAGGCTCACCGGTTCGACGCCGGATGCCCCTGCTGCGAGGAGGGGCAGCGTGAACATGAAGCCACTGAGGACGGCGATCGTTCCCAGATATCCAGGCGTCGCCGCCGCGATGTAGGTACGCAGCAGCCGGCGCATTCGCCGCGGGCGGTAGCCGAGCGTCAGCTCGAAGGCCTGGCGCCCGTTGCCGATGAGAGCGAAGCCAGGATCGGTCCGCCGGTCGTCGTCTGCGCCGTCCGCGCGGTGCGTGCGCGCCATGGCCTCGCGTGCGACGTCCAGCTCGGGCCGGCCTGAACCCCGCGCGAGCTCTTCGACGGCGTGCCGGTAGGCGTCGCGGGTCGCGAAGTCCATCGCGGCGTAGTTCGGGCCCGCTCGCAGCACCTCGTCAACGAGGCTGACGCTCTCGAAGAACTGCGCCCAGTCCAGCGCAGACATCAGGCTCATGCTCATGATCACGTTGCGGACGGTCACGTTCATCGCGGCCTGCCGCTGATGCTCGATGCGGACAATGTCCTCGGACGTTCTCCCCTGCGCTTCCAGCCGTTGATCGAGCCAGCGCAGGGCCGGAGTCACTGCGCGATCCTGCTCTCGTAGCCGTTGGACGAGCTGCACCGCGAAGGCCGTCACCAGCGGGCCACCCTCGAATCGCGCGAGGCCCTTCGCCGTCGGCGCGACGGCACCGTCGCCAACGCCGAGCAGCTCGTCCGCCAGGGCGTCGGCCTCCTGGCGCGCCGCGCGTCCGCGAACGATGCTCTCCGCCAAGCGCCGAAGATTCTCGGCGAGCACGACGCGCAGCGTGATCGCCACCGCCCACAACTCGCCCATGGTCAGCGGCTGCACGCGCTGGTAGGCGAGCACGAATCGCCGAAGCGATTCGGGGTCGAGCCGGCTATCGGTGTGGGCAACGAACGCCCAGGCGATTCCGTAGACGCGCGGATAGCCGGCGAACGGCCCCTCGGCCAGCTTGGGCAGCTCCCGATAAAACCCGGGCGGCAGATCGTCGCGGATCTCGCGCAGCTGTTCGTCCACGACGTGGAAGTTGTCGACGAGCCATTCCGCCGCCGGCGTGATCGCGCGCTCCTCACGGATGGTGTTGGCGATCACGCGATACGACTCGCGGAGCACGCGACCGTTGTGTTCGACACGCTGCAACAATCGCCGCCCCCGGCCAGACTGCCTCAGGACGCGCTGGGCGGCCGCCAGGCTCTCGGCGTGCTGCTCGAGGCGCTCGATGCTGAAGAGCTCGGCGCGGATCGGGTCCTCGGGAGACTGCCGGGCTATGCGCATGCGGCCTCTCTGCAGGGGTTAAACGGAGGGCGGGCCGGCACCGAGCTCGCGGCCGACGAGCTCGGTGCGGTTGCCTTCCTTCGCGAGCGCCAAGAGCACCTCCGCGTACGGCGCGGCCGCCCGCCGTCGCGTCACCGGTTAGGTCCGCCGGCCTCTAGTTCCTGATCACTACGGCGAGGCTAGAACTCCTCACCGTGCCCCATGGATGCGTCAGCCTTCCCGGCTTCGGCCCCGTCCGTGATGATCACTTCGGTCGTGAGCAGCAACGACGCGATCGACGCCGCATGCTGCAGCGCGACCCGCTCGACCTTGGTGGGGTCGATGATCCCCGCCAGCATCATATCGACATACTCGTTGGTCTCGGCGTCGAAGCCGCGCGTGAGCGGGACCAGGGCCCTGACTTTCTCGACGACCACGGAGCCCTCGAGCCCGGCGTTCTCCACGATCATTCTGATCGGCTCCTCGAGGGCGCGCCGCACGATGCTGACACCGGTGCCCTCGTCGCCCGAGAGCTTGAGGCTGTCGAGCGCATCTGACGCGCGGAGCAGCGCGACCCCGCCTCCCGGCACGATCCCTTCCTCGACGGCCGCCCGCGTGGCGTTGAGGGCGTCCTCGACGCGCGCCTTCTTCTCCTTCATCTCGGTCTCGGTGGCCGCCCCCACCTTGATGACGGCGACGCCGCCCGCGAGCTTCGCGAGCCGCTCCTGGAGCTTCTCCCGGTCGTAGTCCGAGGTCGTTTCCTCGATCTGGGCCCGGATCTGCTTGATGCGGCCCTCGATCTCCTTCGGCTTGCCGGCGCCCTCGACGATCGTGGTGTTGTCCTTGTCGACGACCACCTTCTTGGCGCGGCCGAGATCGTCGAGCTTGAGGTTCTCGAGCTTGATCCCGAGGTCTTCCGTGATCGCCTTACCGCCGGTCAGGGTCGCGACGTCCTCGAGCATCGCCTTGCGGCGATCGCCGAAGCCCGGCGCCTTGACGGCGCAGCAGGCGAGCGTCCCGCGCAGCTTGTTCACCACCAGGGTCGCCAGGGCCTCGCCCTCGAGGTCCTCGGCGATGATGAGCAACGGCTTGCCGGCCCGGGCGACCTGCTCGAGCAGCGGCAGCATGTCCTTCATCACGCTGAGCTTCTTCTCGTAGATGAGGACGATGGCGTCCTCCAGTACCACGTCCATCCGCTCCGGATTCGTCACGAAGTAGGGCGAGAGGTAGCCCCGGTCGAACTGCATGCCCTCGACCACCTCGAGGGTGGTCTCCATCGCCTTGGCTTCTTCGACGGTGATGACGCCATCCTTGCCGACCTTCTCCATGGCCTCGGCGATCAGGTTGCCGATCGTCTTGTCGTTGTTCGACGCGATCGTGGCGACCTGGGCGATCTCCTTCTTGTCCTTGGTGGCCTTGGACATGTGCTTCAGTTCCTCGACCACGGTGTCGACCGCTCGCTCGATCCCCCGCTTCAGGCCCATCGGGTTCGCGCCGGCGGTCACGTTCTTGAGTCCCGCACGGAAGATGGCCTGGGCGAGGACCGTCGCGGTCGTCGTGCCGTCACCGGCGATGTCGGAGGTCTTGGAGGCGACTTCCTTCAGCATCTGGGCCCCCATGTTCTCGTAGGGGTCCTTGAGCTCGATCTCCTTGGCGACGGTGACGCCGTCCTTGGTCAGGGTCGGGCTGCCGTACTTCTTGGCGATGACGACGTTCCGTCCCTTCGGCCCGAGCGTCACCTTGACGGCGTGCGACATGATGTTGACCCCGCGCACGAGCGCGGCGCGAGCTTCCTCGTTGAACAGGAGCTGCTTAGGCATGGATACGTTCCTTTCGAGTGTGCGCGATTGGTTGACTGCGGCTGAGCCGCGCGTTCACGAGCCGAGGACGCCGAGGACGTCCTCCTCCTTCATGATGAGGTACTCCTGGCCATCGAGCTTGACCTCGCTGCCGGAGTACTTGCCGAAGAGGATCCGATCGCCTGCCTTCAGGGCGAGCGGGAGCTTCTTGCCGTCCTCGGTCACCTTGCCGGTCCCGACCGCGATCACTTTGCCCTCCTGCGGCTTCTCTCTGGCGCTGTCGGGAATGATGATGCTGCCGTGCTTGTCGTCCAGCCTCTCGAGGCGCTTGACGAGCACGCGGTCATGGAGAGGACGTAGTGTCGTCGCTGGTGCGGGAGCCGGAGCCATCGTGCGGGTGACAACGCGGTCCGGGACCGGTCGCAGCTTCGTTGTGGTTGCCTGAGCCATGGTGCGAGTGCCTCCCTCTTCGTCCAGGTGGGTCTGCGTGCGGCTGGTGGAATTGTCCAGCGCGCTGAGTGTACCACTAAAATAGTACAGATTGCTAAAATTGATCTAGTGTACTATTAGACTCATACAATATGCGACTCGCGATGAATCTCAAGGTAGACGGCCACAGTCCGATCCCGATCCGGCGTCAACTGACGGAGCAGCTCCGCCACGTCATCGAGGCCGGCGGCGTCCCGCGGGACCAAGCGCTGCCCAGCATCCGGGAGCTGGCCGGCTTCCTCGGTGTCAATCCGAACACCGTCGCGCGCGTTATCGACGATCTGAAGCAGAGCGGGTACGTGGAGGCTCGGCGGGGAAAGGGCGTGTTCGTGGCCCCGGCCCCGCCCGCCCGCCCCTCCCCGCATCTGCGCGAGGGCTTCTTGCAAGATACGGTGATCCGGGCCGCGGCCCTTGGGATGACCGCCGACGACCTGTCAGTGGGCGTTCTGAGCCTGGCCGGGATCCGGCCCGCCGCGATTCGCGGGGCTGTCGAGGTCCTCCTGGTGGAGTGCAGCCCGCCGGAGCTCGACTTCTT
>QHSV01000153.1 GCA_003221655.1 Candidatus Rokuibacteriota bacterium | reverse complement strand
GGGTGGCGACGTAGAGCGCCACGCACACGCCGGTCACGGTGTTCGTGAAGTTCCACGAGCGAAAGACTGCGCGCAGCGGGCCGGCGAACCCCCACATGCCCGGATTGCGCCGTCCGCACACGAGGCACACGGGCGCGTCGGCGTTCGTCAGCCTTCCGCAGGACGGGCAGAGAATCGATCCCGACGTCTTACGAAACATCGCGCTCGTCGGCGGGGACGCGGTAGCCCTCGTCGAGCCACACGCCGAGGTCGACGAGGCGGCACGTGAGAGAACAGAATGGTCGGTGCGGGTTCCGCTGCCAGGGGGCCGAGGCGCCACATGTTGGGCAGGTCACGCCCGGCTCGCGCGGCTCGAGGTCAGCCGTATCCGCAGTCGACATTATTGCTGTCGACGGACTTGTCGTCCCATCCCAGCCTGAATCCTACGGATGCCCGCAAAGCGTGTCAACTCGGGCACTTGGCGCCCGCGCGGGGACGGTTTTCGTTGACACTCGTCGCGGGCGTCGCGTAGAGTTGCGGGGATCTCTCCACCGAAGGAGCCCACCGCATGAACCGGATGCACTCGGCGACTGTTCGCTCGACCCTCACGATCGTATCGACGCTGCTACTCGCGCTGACGGTGAGCGCTGCCGCGGCCGCTCCCGAGGCTCTGGCTGCGGCGCCGGCCGGCGCGGGCCAGCACGTGGGCGGGGGCGAGGCCGACCTCATAGTCCCCGACCTCGGGCAGGTCGCGGTCGGCGGGATGAACGGCCGCATACTGTTGCTGCTCGGGCTGGTCGTCTGCGCTCTCGGGCTCCTCTTCGGGATCGTGATCTTCACGCACCTGAGGGGTTTGCCGGTGCACCCAGCGATGCGGGAGATCTCAGAGCTGATCTACGAAACCTGCAAGACTTACCTCATCACGCAGGGGAAATTCTTGCTTGTCCTCGAAACGTTCATCGGCGCCATCATCGTGCTCTACTTCGGCGTTCTTCGGAGTTTCGACGCGTCGAAAGTGCTGATCATCCTCGCCTTCAGCCTGATCGGCATCGGCGGGAGCTACGGCGTCGCCTGGTTCGGGATGCGGATCAACACCTTCGCGAACTCGCGCACCGCCTTCGCGAGCCTCGAGGGCAAGCCGTTCCCGGTGTACGCGATTCCGCTCAAGGCCGGCATGAGCGTGGGGATGCTCCTCATCAGCGTCGAGCTGTTCCTGATGCTCTGTATCCTGCTCTTCATTCCGGGCGACTACGCGGGCTCGTGCTTCATCGGCTTCGCCATCGGCGAGTCACTCGGCGCGGCCGCGCTCCGGATCGCCGGCGGCATCTTCACGAAGATCGCCGATATCGGCTCCGACCTCATGAAGATTGTGTTCAACATCAAGGAGGACGACGCGCGCAACCCCGGCGTGATTGCCGACTGCACCGGCGACAACGCTGGCGACTCGGTAGGCCCGAGCGCCGACGGCTTCGAGACGTACGGCGTCACGGGCGTGGCCCTCATCTCGTTCATCTTGCTCGCGGTGCGGGAGCCGGCCGTGCAAGTGCAGCTCCTGGTGTGGATTTTCACGATGCGCGTCCTCATGATCGTCGCGAGCGGGGTGTCGTACCTCCTCAACGACGTGTTGGCCCGCGCGAGGTACGGTGCCGCGACGCGAATGAACTTCGAAGCTCCGCTCACCTCGCTCGTGTGGCTCACGTCGATCGTTTCCGTGCTCATGACGTACTTCGCGTCGTGGGCGCTGATCCCCGATTTGGGCGACGGCACCCTCTGGTGGAAGCTCTCGACCGTGATTACCTGTGGAACGCTGGCGGGCGCGATCATCCCCGAGCTCGTCAAGATCTTCACCTCGACCGAGTCGGGCCACGTCCGTGAAGTGGTGACGTCGGCGCGGGAGGGCGGCGCCTCGCTCGGCATCCTGTCGGGACTCGTGGCCGGGAACTTCAGCGCGTACTGGCTGGGCATGGTTATCGTCGTGCTGATGGGCACCGCATTCATGGTCAGCACGGCCGGGCTGGGGGCAATCATGGTGGCGCCGGCGGTCTTCGCGTTCGGCCTGGTCGCGTTCGGCTTCCTCGGCATGGGACCGGTGACGATTGCCGTGGACTCCTACGGTCCCGTCACCGATAACGCTCAGTCGGTCTTCGAGCTGTCCCTCATCGAGCAGATTCCGAACGTGAAGCAGGCGCTCAAGCGCGACCACGGCTTCGACGTGAATTTCGAGACGGCCAAGCACCTGCTCGAGGAGAACGACGGCGCCGGCAACACCTTCAAGGCGACGGCCAAGCCCGTGCTGATCGGCACGGCGGTCGTCGGGGCCACGACGATGATCTTCTCGATCATCGTCGTGCTGACGCACGGGCTGACTCAGAACCTCGACAGGCTCTCGCTCCTCCATCCGCCGTTCCTCCTGGGGCTCATTACCGGCGGGGCAGTCATCTACTGGTTCACCGGCGCGTCGATGCAGGCGGTGACGACGGGCGCCTATCGGGCCGTGGAGTTCATCAAAGCCAACATCAAGCTGGAGGGCGCGACCAAGGCCTCGGTGGCCGACAGCAAGAAGGTTGTCGAGATCTGCACGCAGTATGCGCAGAAGGGTATGTTCAACATCTTTCTCACCGTGTTCTTCTCGACCTTGGCCTTCGCGTTTCTGGAGCCGTACTTCTTCATCGGCTACCTGATGTCGATCGCGCTCTTCGGGCTCTACCAGGCGGTGTTCATGGCCAACGCGGGCGGCGCGTGGGACAACGCCAAGAAAATCGTCGAGGTGGACCTGAAAGAAAAAGGCACGGCGCTCCATGCGGCCACCGTCATCGGCGATACGGTCGGCGACCCGTTCAAGGACACCTCATCGGTGGCGATGAACCCGGTCATCAAGTTCACGACGCTGTTCGGTCTTCTGGCGGTCGAGCTCGCGGTCACGCTGACAGCCGAAAGCGGTCCCTTGCTGAGCCGCGGCCTGGCCGCCGTCTTCTTCGCGGTGTCGGTCGTGTTCGTCTGGCGCTCGTTCTACGGTATGCGCATTCGAAGCGGCGGGCCTGAGGCGAGCGCCCCGGCGGGGCGCATGAGCGCGGTCGCGCGAGGCAAGTAGCGTCTGGTGGAGTTCCTGTCCGGCGTCGTCAGCGGAGCATACTCGCTCGACGATCTGATCCGCTGGGGTGGCTATCTCGTCCTCGTCGGGATCGTCTTCGCCGAGACCGGTCTCCTCGTCGGGTTTTTCCTTCCTGGCGATTCGCTCCTGATCACCGCGGGCCTTGTCGCGGCGGCGGGCGGGCTCAACGTCTGGTGGCTCAACGGCCTTCTCATCCTCGCCGCGGTCACGGGCGACAGCGTCGGCTACGCGATCGGCGTCCGCCTCGGCCCTCGGCTCTTCACGCGGCCGAAGTCGCTCCTGTTCAACCCGCGCCACATCGAGCGGACGCGAGCGTTCTACGCACGGCACGGGGCGAAGACGATCGTCATCGCCCGATTCGTACCGCTCATCCGGACATTCGCGCCGGTCGTCGCCGGCGTGGGCCAGATGGAGTATCGCCGGTTCCTTTTCTACAATGTGGCCGGTGGCGTGGGATGGGTGACCAGCATGACGTGGGCGGGCTATTTCCTCGGCCGGGCGATCCCGAACATCGCTGATTACGTTCACCTCGTCGTGGTCATCGTGATCGCCCTGTCCGTCATTCCGATCGTGGTCGAGATCATCCGGGAGCGTCGGCGGCGGTCCGTCTGATTCCTCTTGCTCTCGCTGGCGCAGTCGCGTGGCTGCCTCGGCGGCCTGGGGCGTGGCTGGGTCGCCGGCTCGGGGATCTCATTTTTCTCACCCTTGTCGGGCGCCGTCGTGTGGCGCTCGCGAACATCGCGCTGGCCTTCCCAGGCGTCACGGCGACCGATCGCCGCCGAGTCTGCCGGGCGTCGTTTCAACACCTCGGGCTGATGTTCATCGAGTTGTGCACGGTGTTGAGCGAGGCCCCGGAACGGACGCTCGAGGGCATCGCCCTCGACGGTCTGGATCATCTGAAGAATACGATGGAGACGCACGGTCGAGCACTCATCCTCACAGCTCATCTGGGGAATTGGGAGCTTCTGGCTGTGGCCACCCGGCGCATGGGCTTCCCGGCGACCGTGGTAGTGCGACCGCTCGACGCACCGTGGCTCGACGTGGTGGCGGAGCGGCTGCGCCGGAAAGCCGGGGTCGAGCTGATCGACAAGCGCGGCGCGCTCAGGCCGGTGCTGAGAGCCCTCCAGCGTGGCCGGCTCGTCGGCCTGCTCCTGGATCAGAATGCCTCTCGGCGTGAGGGCGTGTTTGTCTCCTTCTTCGGGCGGCCGGCGTCGACGTCGAAGAGCCTGGCGGTGCTGGCCATGCGGACCCGGGCGCCGGTGGTTCCGATGTTTATCTACCGCACCGACGTCGGGCGACATCGCGTCGTGATCCATCCACCTCTGCCCGTGGACGCAGGGCCCGACGACGAGCGGGCTGTCACCGAGTTCACGCAACGCTGCACGGCCGCGATCGAGGCGGCGATTTGCGTCGCCCCGGATCAGTGGCTGTGGATTCATGATCGTTGGCGCACGCAGCCGGGGCCACCGAAGGGGCCGCGCGCGTGATCAGCCGGTTGCTGGTCCTCGCGCTGCTCTTCGCGGGCGCTGCAGCGGTCGAGGCTTTCGACGTCCTCCCCGACCCATACCGCGCCGCCGCCGCGGCGGGGGCTGTCGGGAACGTGACGGGCCGCGTGTACGAGGAACGCCGACGTCCGGAGGGCACCGACCAGCCGCTCGCCGGGGCCGCGGTGACACTGCTGCCTCGCTCGGCGGAGTTCCTCCGAAAATTCGAGGAGGTCAAGCGGACGGCACGGAACTCAGTCAGCGACTACCGCTCCGCGGCCGCGGCAATCCTGACGCTTAGGCGGGCATACGAGAAGGCGCTCTGGGAATCCGGCGCTGTCGATCTAGTCATGGCCACGGTCGTCGAGGCCGATGGACGTTTCGTGGTGGAGAATCTACCGGCCGGGGACTGGCTGCTCATCGTGACCCGTTCGGTCGCGATCGACAAGCATCCAGCCGGGACCCCCTCGAAGCAGCAGCGCGGGGTCTTTGCGCCGGGAACCCATCTGACGGGCTACCAGCGGGTCACAATCTGGCTACGCGAGGTCACGGTCTCGAGCGGGCGCTCCGAAAGGGTGGATCTGGCAGAGCGCAGCGCCTGGTTCTCGGGGGTCGTTGAAGAGCGAGCACCGGACGCCGGCCGCTAGGCCGGCGTCCGGTTGAATCCGCGAACTCACTTCTTCTCGGCGGGCTGACCGGTCGACTTGGCGGCAGAGGCACCCGGCTTGACCTGGATGGCAACGGCGGTCGCCTTGCCCGCCTGGTCGATGTATCGGACCTGGACATGGTCGCCGGGCTTCAGGTCCGCGGCGGTGATCGCCTTTCCGGACTTTCTAATGGCGGTCTTCGAATCGACCGCGAACGTCCACTCGGCGTCCTTCATTTCCTTCGCGCCCTGGGCCTTTTCCCTGCCCGCAACCACAAGACCGTCGGCCGAAGCCGACTTGACGATCCCCTGGGCGTTCTTCGTCTTCTTCGCCTCGGCAGGCTTCTGCTTCGTGTCGACCGGCTTCTGCGCCGGCGCGGGCGTCGTGGCCGGTGCTGGGGCTGGAGCCGGAGCGGGGGAGGGTGTCTGAGCTACGGCCAGCCCGGCAGCCCCGATCCCGAACACCACTGCGACAAGTAGCACCACAGGTCTCTTCACGTTCGTCACTCCTCCGCAAGAAGTTTGGGTTGGTGGGTAGTTACCACGGTCTTAGGACGGCTGCTGTCGGCCATTTATTCTTAGCCTAAGTGTGCAGGAAATTTGGCGGATACTCAAGTTTTGTCGCCCTCGGGCATAAGGCTCGGCCATTCCAGGAACAGACTTCACGGGGACGTTGACCGATAGCGCCCAGCATGATACAAAAGACTTTAGTTTCCTTTCTTTATGGCGATTCGACTCGGTTTAACGGCGTTCGCGGCCTGTTTCCTATGGATTTTGCAGCCGTCTGCTGCCTGGCCCGAGGATGCCGGTCCGCATCTGTCGTCCTCGGATTCTCTTGAGTTCTCCGCTGTCATGCCGGTCGACGACTTCAGGCGACCCGGTCCAACTGTGGAGGCGACAGGCGACACTCTCGACGCGGGCGATAACTCTTCGATTTGGGTGCCTCTGGATTTCGATCCGTGGGCGTACGCTTTCGCCGAATCCTCCCGCCTGCAGACCGTCGGACCCCCGATGGATGCCCCGACGTACGACGTTGTCATGAACTATGAGGTGCAATTCTTTGTCGACCGGTTCACGACGAGCCGCCGCGATGTCGTCGGGCTTTGGCTACAACGATCCCCGCAGTATCTCGGGATGATCCGGCCTGTCTTCCGATCCAAGGGGCTTCCAGACGAGCTGGCCTATACGGCGATGATCGAGAGCGGATTCAATCCGCTGGCGGTGTCACGCGCGGGCGCCAAAGGGCTGTGGCAGTTCATGGCAGGCACGGCTCGCCTTTATGGCCTGCGCGTCGACCGTTGGGTAGACGAACGCCTCGACCCGGAGAAGTCGACAGCAGCGGCGGCGACATATCTGCGTGACTTGCGCGCGCGTTATGGGTCATGGCACCTTGCCCAGGCGGCCTACAATGCCGGCTCGGTGACCGTGGACCGGGCGGTACGTGCCACTGGCTCGGCGGATTTCTGGGCGCTCGCTCGGACGCGATTCCTGAAGCGCGAGACCAAGGACTTCGTTCCGGCGATCCAAGCGGCGGTGGTGATCGGACGCGACCCCGGGCAATATGGCTTCGAGCTGGGCGGGGCGGTGCCAATTCCCGAGCTCGAACGAGTGGCGGTCCCTCCCGGCACGGAGCTACGGAGGCTGTCAGCGAGCACCGGGATTTCGGTGCAAACTCTCAGGTCGCTCAATCCCGTTTTGATCCGCGGTGTCACTCCGCCGGGCACGACTTGGGAACTGCGCGTACCGGCCGGCACCCGGCAGGGTATCTTGGCAGCCCTTGCGCCTCGGAAGAAGCTCGCCTCGGTGAATAGCGTGGGCCGTCGTGCGGCGGGCGAGGTCGACCATCACACCGTGCGCCCGCGTGACACGGTGAGCTCGATCGCCAAGCTGCATGGGGTGTCGATCAGCAACGTCGTCCGGTGGAACAACCTCGAGGACCGAGACTCAATTCGCCCGGGCGATCGGTTGCGGGTCACGGCTCAAAGCCCATCCGTCGAGCCCGGCGGACAGGGCGGGTTCAGGTGAGGGTCGAAGTCAGACTCTTCGCCACCCTCGCAGCATTTCTTCCCCCTCACGGTCGAGACGGCGCCGCCGAACTCGAGCTTCCCGAAGGAAGCACCATCGCCGACGTCGCACAGCGTCTCGGGATTCCACCCGGTCTCGCGCGTGTCGTGCTCGTCAATGGTCGCGATATCGGATCGGACGCCTCACTCGCGGCACGTGATGTCGTCACGATCTTTCCCCCCCTCGCGGGTGGATGCGAGCCGAGCGACGGCCGCGGGCGCTGCTCCCGACGCGTTGCGCGGAAGCGTGGCCAACGAAGCCATTCCGTTCTCCGGCTCCATGGCGCGTTCGGCCGTGGCCCGCTCGATCGCTGAATCGATCTCCGCGCCCACGAGCAGCGCCACGCCGCTCCAGTAGAGCCAGAGCATCAGCAAGATCACACCGCCGATCGAGCCGTAGGCCGCGTTGTAGTAGCCGAAATGACTCACGTAGAACCGGAGCCCAAGGGAAATCGAGAGCCACGACACCAGCGCGACTGCCGAGCCCGGCGTAATCCAGGACCAGCCCCGGTCCGTGGCGGGGGCCAGGTAGTATACGAGCGTCAGGCCCGTCAGCCCCAGCAGGGTCACCACGGGCCATTGCAGTAGCTGCCAGGCCAGCGTGGACACTGGACCGAGCCCGACCCAGTCCCCGACGGCGTCGCCGATGCGGCCGCCGAAGACGAGCAGCAGCATCGCGGTGAGGATGAAGAGCGAAAACCCGATCGTCAGCGCGATTGCGATGAGCCGCCTCCGCCACCAGGTCCGGCTGTCGTCGATGCCATAAGCGGCGTTGAGAGCCTTCATGATCGAGAGCATGCCGCTGGACGCCCCGAGCAGGGCCGCGAGCACGCCGAGCGACAGGAGACCCCCACTCGCGCCGCTGACGACCTCCCCGAGCGTCTTCTTGAGCATTGAAGCGGCGTCGCCCGGCAGCACGCGATCGGCATAGCTCATGAGGGGAGGCATCAGGTCGAGAGTCGGCAGGAGGCCGAGGAGCGTGGCCAGGAACAGGAGCGTCGGAACGAGCGCGAACGCGAAATAGTACGAGAGCGCCGCCGCCCGGTCGAGAATCCCGTCCTGCCAGGACCGCTCATAGACGCGCCTGCCGAGCTCTCTGACGGAAAGCCCGCCGAGCGCCCCGGGAGATGCCGCCGTTCGGCCCGGTTTTCGCTTCAACGGAGCCACCTCGCGCCTATCGTAGCAGGGGCTGAAGCGCGTCCGAAATCAAGGGTCGCGCGCGGGGGGCGGTTGCTGATGCCCTCGCCTGGGTCGGGCCCGTTTCTGGTCATTGGTGACATCAACGGTGACACTCACCGGAGCGCAGGAAGCGCCCGGCCTCATCGGCCTCCTCCCACGTCGCGAACCCCTTCGGCCCGTCGATAGACGTGAACTCGCCGGTCGCCGGGTCCCAGGTCACGAGGCGCGGGACGACGAGCCCAGAGCGGAGGTCGAGGACGAGCGTGCACCAGGACCGTTGGACGTTTGCCATTCAGCTCTGCCTCTCTACACGACTCGCCAACCCCGGGGGAATGCCGCGGATCTTGTCCTCGAGATATGATGAGAAGTAGCCGCGATACCGGCGCTGCAGTCGTGGAATCATCCAGTCGCGTCCGGTGAGCACACGCCGGCAGCGCCGCGAGCGGCACCGGCAGCGCGTGCGATCTGAGCGGTTCTCCTCCATCGCCCAGTCATACGTCAGCTCTTCCCCCGTCCTGATGTCGCGCAGGGCGACGAACATGATCTGCCCGCGGATGCCGAGGTTGGACGTGCAGGAGTGATTGATGAACATCTTGTTGCGCCGTACCTCGGCAGCACTGAGCGCGCCGATGAAGAACCCGTCGGCGATCTGGACGTAAGAGACCGCGACCCGCTCTTTCACCTTTGCGAGCATCCGCGCGTCATAGACGTGCCCGCCCTTGATGGCGACGACCTCGTCTTTGCGGATCCGGCGGCGAGCGAACAGCCCTTTGCCTTCTATCCGGCTCTCGCCGACCTGAGTCTTCGGTGATAGGTAGGACGCGGGCACTATTCCCTCCTCATGTCGCTCGCTTCACCGCGATCCGCTCGCGGGCGCCCCAGGTCCGGACCTCGGTGACATCGGCCCGGCCGACCTTCCGCACGCGCGCGCCGAGGTTCTTACCGCCTGGTGATCTGTACAGCGGGCCTATGACCTTCCACTCCCCAGTCTTGTCGATGAGGCGGTCGCCGATTTGAAGCTCCATCGGCAGGACTCGGCGTGTAGCGGGTAGCGCGCGCTTGCGTTTCTTCGAGAGGCGTGGCCTAGTCATGTCGGGGTGCGCTACTCGCTGCGGTTCGGCGATTTCTGCATGACCTTCCTGAGCGCGTCGCGTGCAGCTTTGGCGTCTCGCATCAGCACATCCGCAGCATCGCCCGGTTGGTGGCCTTGCTTCACCAGACGTTGCTCTGCCTCGCGCGTCGCCTGCGCGCTGCGTAGGACTTCCGTCGGCAGCGTCACGCAGCCGTAGAGATGCACGCGGACGCTGTCGGTCAGATCCCTACGACACCATGGGCACAGGTGCGCGCGCCCACTGAGCAGGGTTGCGGTGAGGTCTGAGGCAAGGTCTCGCAAGCGGGAATTTCCGGCGCAAGCTGCGCACTTAGCGAGCCAGTGGTTCTGACAGTAGACGAAGAGGAGCGTGCGCTCCTCGGCGCTCAGAGTGCGCGGCCGTTGACAGTTGAGATGGGACAGACGTCCGTGGCCGAAGATGATGGAGTCGTCCAGCGAGATCATCTGAGAGCACTGCAGACACGTCCACTTCTGCTGTTCCGCCATCGGAGCACCCCCGATCCGAAAGGCATGGATCAGCCAGATGCCAGTGGGGCAGGACGCCAGCTTGCGTCAACCCAGGTGCTCCAGTGGTAGGCGCGGCGAGGATAGCAGCCAGGCGCGACAAGTCAAGCCTGGCCACGAGTATCAGCGCTCGTGCAGCATCGCGCGGAGGACGCGGTTGATGCGGAGCCAGGGATGCCAGAGGCGGGCGTCGGTGGTCACTTCGTCTTGGGGCCAGAGAGAAGGTCCTTGTAGTGTTCGTCCCGCTGCTCTGGGCTCCGTCGTTCGTCACTTCGGATGGAGTACCAGGCAGCAACAGGGTTGAAGACAACGAACGCTCGCCATGTCTTCCTCGTTCGTCCTGCCGCGTCGCCCTTCCGCCACACGCGAAACACGAGAACACAGTAGACGACGAAGCTGCCCGCAAACAGGAGGAGCAGGACGATAGTTGGGCCGCTCACGGGAGGACTCCGCGCTCCATCACAAGTCCCTCCTCAGCGTCTCCCACGCCGCCCGCTGCGTCGCGTGGAACGGCGTACGCTCCCATCCGGTGCCGGTCGCGCTCGTGGGGGCACGCCTGGCGTTCCAGTAAACGGTCCCCGGCCGTCTGGACGGGATTTACTTCTTAACCTGCTTGACCATGATCTGGTCCTTGATCTTGTCGTAGGTGGCCTGGGGGATGACCTTCTTCTTCACTAGCTCATCCCTCCGGGCATACGGTCGGTTCTCGATGATCTTCTTCGAGTATGCCTCACCGATCCCGGGCAGGGCCTTCAGCTCGTCCTCTGACGCCGTGTTGAGGTCCAAGGTGGCTTTCTTGGGCGCAGGGGCAGGCTGCTTGGTCTCCGTCTTCGCTGGTTCCTTCCCGGCCTGAGCGTAGAGGGGTGAAGCGAACGCACCCAGGGCAAACACGGCGACGACCAGTGCAGTAATCAGCCTCAGCATGACGGCCTCCTTTCAACCGATGGCGTATTCGATCATACGGCGTGTGATTGCGGGCTAGAAGGAGCCCGTGAGCTGGAGATCGAAGCCCTGGCGCGCCATGCCACGCTCGACGTCGCCGATCCCACGCCAGGAGTTCAGCCACGAGCGGAGGGCCCCGAGCACAGGCATGTCGGCATCCACGCGGGCCGCTTCCAGCGCGACGAGGAACAGGCGGCCGAGGCGGCCAGTCACGGGCTAAGAACGCCCCGAGAGTTTCTCGGCGATTCGTAGTCGCCGTCTAGGCCTCCGCACTGTGGTCTGTCGGAGAGAGTAGGCCCCGACGCCATAGACCAAAAGGATGAAGCTTCTTGTAGTCGCCTCTTCCGCTGCGCGATACCGCACCGCGAGCAGAACGTCGATCAAATGCAACCAGCACTAACCCATAGCCTCCCCACATCCGGCGCTTCAACGCGGCCGCCCCGAGGCCTCCCTCGACGAACCCCTCCATCAAGAGGTCGAATGCGGGCCCCCCACCTAGTACGACTGAACGCGCGGGTCCCGATGGTGGACGAGGACTCTGGCGATCCGTCCCTCGGTGTCGAGCTCATTGACCTCGACTTGGAGCCCGCGCACGTTGCTCCGAAGATAGACGGCCACCGAGTTCACGCCGGCGAAAACATCGAGGAGATCGAATTTCAGCTCAGGCGCGGCCGCCAGCGCCTTCGCAAAGTAGGCGCGCAGCGCTTGCTTGCCTCGCACCGTTCCCGCCGGATCACCCAGCAC
>QHSV01000400.1 GCA_003221655.1 Candidatus Rokuibacteriota bacterium | reverse complement strand
AATAGAACGTGCGCTGGAAGTCGGACTCCTGGTCGTGGAACGTGGCGCCGTACTTCACCTGGAAGCCCCGCTCGGCGACCGTGGCGAGCGCACCCATGCGTTCGAGGATCGGCAGGGTCGCGGGGAGCAGGGACTCGCCGACGTGGAAACGGGGAAAGGGCTCCCGCTCGAACAGGAGCACGCGGCGCCCCGCACGGGCGAGAAACGCCCCCGTCGTGGATCCGGCAGGCCCGCCCCCGACCACGATGACATCGTGCACATCGGACGCGGTGACGTCGTGGCCCTCGGGCACGGGAGCTCCGTGCCCCGCGGGGGCGCTCATCGGGGCCGTCCGACCGGGTTCGCGACGGGCGCGAGCCCAGCCGGCTCGGCGTCGAGCCGGTCCTGGGAGCACAACCACCGCACAAGAGGCGAGACAAAGTCGGGCATCGGCCGCGGCGCGAGCGCCTGCAGCGCGAGAAGCCCGAGCAACACGGGCGAGGCGACCGTTGCCTGGGCCGCGACGAGAGCGCGGCGCGGTCGCGGATCGCGCCGCCAGAGCATCACCCGGTTCACCGCGTGCTGGATCGCCGCGCTCCCGACCGCCATGGCCCAGAGCGGGAACGACCCGGCGTACCCCGCCGTCTGCTCCAGCGTCGCCTCGTGCCGCGCGCGCCGCCGCTCGCCGAGGTGGGGAGCAACCAGGGCGCCGATGAGGGCTCCCGCTTCGAGCGCCCAGCGCACGAAGACCCGCCCGGCGATATAGCCACCGATCGCGACCCCGTCGCTGATTGGGCGGAACCGACTCCGCTGGCGCTCCCGAAGAAGGGCGGCGACGGGAACTTCGTGAACGCGCCACCCACGCGCGACGGCGCCGACCAGGACCTCGGTCTCGAACACGAAGCCGCCCCGATGAACTCGGATCTCGTCGAAGAGCTCGATCGGATACGCCCTGAAGCCCGATTGCGTGTCGCGGATTCTGAGCCCGCACGCCCAGTTCACGAAAAACCCCGCGACGCGAATCGCGTTCAGCCGGTCGGGCGGGAGAGCGTCCGGCTCGTCGAGGCGCCCTCCGATCACGATCGTCCGCGGCATCGTCCGGACCGCGTCCAGCACCCGGCCGAGATCCGCCGGCCGATGCTGCCCATCGCCGTCGAGCGTCGCGACGATCGAGGCGCCGCGGGCGCGCGCCGCGGCGATGCCGGTGCGGATCGCCTCGCCCTTGCCGAAGCGGCGCGGGTGGCGGCTCACCTCGGCGCCGGCGCGCCGAGCGATCTCCGCGCTCCCGTCGCGGGAGCCATCGTCGACGACCAGCACCGGCGCGTATGCGCGCGCGGCGGCCACGACCTCGCCGACGGTGTCCGCTTCGTTGAAGACGGGAACAACGATGAGCGTGTTCACGCGAGCGCGCGCTCCTCGGGACGTCGTGGGGGATCCTGAGCCGCTGAAGAGCTCGCCTCGTCCGTCGACCGGCCTCGGCTCGCACTGCCTGGTCCGGCGACGACGATGGCGACCTGGTTGCCGCCTCGCGCTACCGAGTGAACCAACGCCAGCCGGTCGCCCGCCTCCGACGCGGCCGCCGCGACGGTCCGAGCCGCCAGGCCGGAGTGGCGCCCGGTGGGCAGGCTCAGCGATCTCTTCGGGGGTCGGTGCGGCGCCAGCGCCCTGTCGAGGATAGCGCGCTCCCACGCCTCGCGCGGTCCGTCCCCGCTCGCCGAGGTGTAGACGCGGCCGATTTCCGCGGAGTCGGCGCCGGCGTCCGCGAGGGCGGCGGCGATCGCCCGCGAGGCCGCGCTCCGGCCGATCCCGTGGGGGCGGACGGGCAGCGCACGCCAGGCGGCCCCGACGATCTCGCCAAGGACCCCGGCGCCTCGAGCGCGCGCCGAGTCGAGCGATTCGAGCACGACGAAGCCCGCTCCTTCGCCCCTCACGTCGGCTCCGGCACCGGCCTCGCGCAGTGTGTTCACGACGAATGGCGGGGGCTCATCGGCGCCGCCGGCCAGACACGCCCGTATCCGGCCGGCGCGGACGGCCGCAAAAGCGCGCGCGATCGCGAGCTCGCCGGCCACCGTCGGAGCATTGAGCGTCAGCGAGAGATCCTTCGCCGACACCGCGATCGCGGTCGCTGCCGCCATCGTATTCATGACCGTGTGCGGGAAGAGGAGCGCCGAGAGGCCTACCGGCCCGCGGCGCAGGTAGCCGTCCACGAACGCGATCGTGGAGACCATGTCGCCGAACTCCGTACCGATCAGTAGCGCCATCCCACCTCGGGGATCGAGACTGGCTTCGGCCAAGGCCAGGCGGGCCGCCGCCACCGTGAACTGACACACGCGCGAAAGGCGCCGCGCCTCCGCTTCATCCAGGAACTGGCTCACCACGCCGGATGTGTGCCCGTCGACGACGCCGATCCCGGTGATGACGACCCGGGGTGCTATCACGCGGCGCACCTGAAAAGCAGGGTCACGTTCTGGCCACCGAAACCGAATGAGTTCGAGATCGCGAACTCGACGGCCGCTTCGCGCGCCACGCGCGGCACGCAGTCGAAGGGAATCTCGGGGTCGGGGGTCTCGAGCTGCGCGGTCGGCGGAATGACCTCGTTCACGAGTGCCAGCACAGTCGCCACCGCCTCGAGCGTCCCGGCCGCCGCCATCGTGTGCCCGATCATGGACTTCGTCGAGCTGACGAGGAGACGACCCTCGCCGAAAACGTCGCGGATCGCCCGCGCCTCGATCCGGTCGTTCTGCGGCGTAGCCGTGCCGTGCGCGTTCGCGTATCCGACGGATGCAGGCGTGACGCCCGCCTGCTGCAGGGCCGCGCGCATCGCCCGCGCCATCCCCTCACCGTCCGGGTGCGGCGACGTGACGTGAAAGGCATCGCTCGTCATGCCGTAGCCCGCCAGCTCCGCGTAAACGCGCGCCTCGCGCGCTCTCGCGCGGCCAGCGTCCTCGAGCACCACGAACGCGGCGCCCTCGCCGATGGACATGCCGCGCCGATCACGATCGAAGGGACGGCACGGCGCCGAGTCGAGGAGCTTCAGCGCATTGAACCCCATGAAGCAGATCCGCGTCAGTGCATCGACTCCGCCGGCGACCGCCAGCGGAGCGACACCGTCCGCCACGAGATCGGCCGCGAGCGCGAGCGACACGGCCCCGGAGCTGCAGGCCGTCACGACCGTCTCGCGCGGCCCACCGAGGCCCAGGGCGCTCCCGATGACATCGGCGTGCGCGGACGGAAAGCTCGACGCGAGAGTCCGCGGCATGGGCTCGAGGACACCGCGCGCACGTTGCCAGTACCACGCTTCGGCTTCCAGCATCCCCCCGCCGACCGCACCCACGATCAGCGCGGCCTCCGCACGCTCTCTGCGAACGACCCCGGCATCGTCCAGCGCTTCGCGCGCGGCGGCGAGGGCCAATCGGTCGGCCCGTGTGCGCCGTGCCGAGCCGCCGATGCCGTCCGGCACCTCGGCCGCGATCCGGCAACGGAAGCCCTCGGTGTCGATCAGGGTGATCGGTCGGATGGCGCAGACGCCGCCACTGATCCCCTCCCAGTAGGCCTTCACGCCGGCCCCGAACGGGCTGACGACCCCGAGCCCCGTGACGGCAACGGGCTTCACGC
>QHSV01000399.1 GCA_003221655.1 Candidatus Rokuibacteriota bacterium | reverse complement strand
CGCGCGCCAGGAAGGCGCCGAGCATGCCCGTGAGCACGTCGCCGGTGCCCCCACTGGCCATCCCGGGATTACCCGTCGGATTCACGAAGACGCGCCCATCGGGCGTGCCGATCACGCTCCGGGCGCCCTTGAGAACGACGTAGGCCCGGTAGCGGGCCGCGAACTCCCGGGCGGTCTCGATCCGATCACGCTGCACGTCGTCCACTCGGGCTCCGAGCATCCGCGCCATCTCGCCGGGGTGAGGCGTGAGGCAGCGCACCGATGGCGCGGCGCCCAGCACTTCGAGATGGCCGGAGAGGGCCGTCAGCGCGTCCGCGTCAACGGCCAGCGGCTTGCGAAGCTCCTGGATCAGACTCCGCACGGCCTGCTGTGTCTCTTCGTCAAGGCCGATGCCGGGGCCGATCGCGACGGCGTCGCGGGACGCCGCGAGCTCGGCGATCACCTCCCGCGCCTTCAGCGCGAGGGTGTGGGTGGGGGTCTCTGGCAACGGCTCGGTCATCACCTCGAGCACGAGGCTTGCGACGATCGGTTGCTGGCTCACGGGCGTCGCGACCGTGACGAGCCCGCTTCCGCTGCGCATCGCCGCGGCTGCCGCGAGGGCGGCCGCGCCCGTCTTGCCGAGCGAGCCGGCCACCAGGAGCAGATGGCCGTAGGTTCCCTTGTGAGCCACGCGGGGACGGCGCGGAAAGTGACGGGCCACGTCGCTCGGCTCGAGGAGAAACGTCGAGACCCCGCGCGCCACCTCGGCGTCCGGGACACCGATCGGGACCACGCTCACACGTCCGGCGAGCTCATCGCCCGGGGACGTGACCAGGCCACGCTTGAGTCCGGCAAAGGTCAAGGTCATCGTCGCCCGGACCGCGGCTCCCGCGTGCGCTCCACCGTCCGCAGACATTCCCGAGGGAATGTCGAGGGCGACGACGGGCCGGCCGCAGGCGTTGATCAGCTCGATCGCGCGCGCGACGCTCCCTTCGGGAGAGCCCCGCGAGCCGGTTCCGAGGAGCGCGTCGACGACGAGGTGGGCCCGCGCCAGCGCGGCGGCGATCGCTCGGTCGTCTTCGAGGCGAAGGGGGCGAACGCCGCTCCGCCGCAGCTCCTCGAGCTTGAGCCGCGCGTCGCCGCCGATCTCGGCGGGCGAGAACGCGAGCAGCACCGACGGTAGCGCGCCGCCGCGCTTGAGCCACCGCGCGACAACGAAACCGTCGCCGCCGTTGCCGCCCTTGCCGCAGACGACGACGATACGCGCACCGCGGCGGGGCGCGCCGAGCGCGGGGAGCGCGGCGACGATCGATTCCGCCGCGCCGCGACCGGCGTTCTCCATGAGGGTGGTGCCAGGAATGCGCAGCTCGGTGATCGCGCGCCGGTCGAGCCGCCGCATCTCATCGGCGGTGAAGACGCCCAGCACGGCGGCTACTTCCCGGGAGGGGGCAGGAACGCCTGGACGAGGAAGTCGGCGAGGATCGCGGTGTAGGTTTCCCGCCACTCGGTGCGCGCGGCCTTGGGAAGCTCGATGTGCAGCGCCCGCTGCGGGAGCCTGAGGATACCGTCGCGCTTCGCACCGGACGCGGCGTAGCGCACGGTATCGGCGGGCTCAATGAGGATCTCGAGATGTGGCGCTCCCCGGTTCACCCGCAGATGCGCGTCTCGGACCAGCTCGAAGAGCGTTCGAAGCCTGACGGCTTCGGCACCATCGACACCCACGGTGGCGATCTCGATTCGGTTCATCGCGTCGTGATGGTTGTTGCCATGGATCTCGGCGTAAAGGGTGAGCGGCCCCTGCGCGACCTCGCGCACGCGTCGCTCGTATGCCTCGTAGACCTGCCGAGCGCTCTCGGTGGCGACCTCTTCGGACGCCGGACGCCCCGGCGTGCCCTCGAGCGGCCGGTTGACCTGGTAACGACGGCCGGCGAGCTCGCGTGTGTCCGGCTCGAGGTTGAAGCCGGTCGCGATGACGACGCCGAACCCGGTGCGGCGGCCGAGCTCGGCGACGATATCGCCGGTGCGCGCGTCGGAGATGCCGTGCGGCGCTGCGATCACGACGCCGGGTCGACCGATCTTGCCGGCGAGCGTGCCGGGCAGGCCCTCGATCTCGGGGAGGCTCGCCCGGGTGGCGCAGCCGGAGAGAACGATGGGTCCGATCGCCAAGCTAATCGCCCACCAGAATCGCCTGCGCGAGCGCATATTCCCCTTCGTGGGTCAGCGAGAGCAGCATCCGGCTCCCGCCCTTGAACAACCCGATCTCCTTCGACTTGCCCGACAAAACGAGCGTCGGCGCCTGGGTGCGTTCACGACGGACCTCGAGCTCGCGCCAGTGCACACCGAGCCGCAGCCCGGTGCCCAGCGCCTTGAGCCCGGCCTCCTTGGCGGCAAAGCGCGCCGCGAAGTGCGGCGCCGGATCCCTCCGCGCGCAACAGTACGCGATCTCTTGCTCGGTGAACACGCGGCGCAGGAATCGATCCTGCCAGCGGTCGATCATCGAGCGCATGCGCGGAATGCTGACCAGGTCCACGCCGATGCCGGAAATCGTCATCGGTCGCCGATCTGAACGCGGATGAGTCCGGCGAGGTCGTCGGCCATCGCGCGGATGCGGGCCCCGTCCGCGCCTTCGATCATGACGCGGGCCAGCGCCTCGGTGCCCGAGTACCGGATCAGGACGCGCCCGCGGCCGTTCATCTCCTGCTCGAAGGCGGCCATGCGCTCGCCGACCCCGGCGATCGAGTCGATCGGCGGCTTGGACCGGACGGGTACGTTGATGAGCACCTGGGGAAACTTGCGCAGGCAGGCCGCCAGCGATGCCAGCGGCTCGCCCGTCTCGGTGGCCACGCTGAGCAGCGCGAGCGCCGAGAGGATCCCGTCCCCCGAGGGGCAGTGGTCGAGGAACAGCAGGTGGCCGGATTGCTCGCCGCCGAGATTGGCGCCGAGGCGCTGCATTTCCTCGAGGACGTAGCGGTCCCCGACCTGCGTCTTGACGACGCGGATCCCCGCGGCCTCGAGGGCCTGGTCGAGGCCCAGGTTGGCCATGACCGTGGTGACGACGAGGTTCTGCTTCAACCGCTGGCGCGACGCCAGATGGCGCCCCGCGATCGCGAGCGCGTAGTCCCCATCGCGGATCTCGCCCGTGTGGTCGACCGAGATGAGCCGGTCGCCGTCGCCGTCGAACGCAAAGCCGATCGTCGCGCCGCTGGCACGAACCTTCCGCTGGAGGCTGTCCGGGTGGAGCGCGCCGCATCGGGCGTTGATGTTGGTGCCGTCGGGCCGCACACCGATCGTGATCACCTTGGCGCCGAGACGCCGGAGCACGCGCGGCGCGACGCGGTAGGTCGCGCCGTGGGCGCAGTCGAGGGCGATGGTGAAGCGGCTCAGGTCGAGTGGAAAGCAGTCGCACAGGAAGTCGACGTACACCGCCTCGGCCCGGTCGTAGTTCACCAGCGCGCCGATCTGCGCGCCGCGGGCGCGGGGCGCGCGATCGGGGCCCTCGAGCCGCTGCTCGATCTCGGCCTCCCACGCGTCCGGAAACTTGGTCCCCTCGGACGAGA
>QHSV01000152.1 GCA_003221655.1 Candidatus Rokuibacteriota bacterium | reverse complement strand
CGTCGCGCGCGATGCGAGCCTCCTGCGGGAGATCGGAGCCGCCTCGGACGTCACGGTGAACCTATCGATCACGACGGTCGACCCGGCGCTGGCGCGGAGACTCGAGCCTCGGGCGCCCCGGCCGGACCTTCGCTTCGTCGCCATGAAGGCGCTGGCGGATGCCGGTGTCGCGACCCGGCTCTTCATCATGCCGATCCTGCCCGGTCTGACCGATCACGAGGCCAATCTGCGATCGCTGCTCGTCGCGGCGCGCGACGCGGGCGCCGTCGGGGCCGAGTCGAACGTGCTCTTCCTGAGGCCCGGCACGCGCGAGAGCTTCCTGCAGTTTCTCGCGATCGACTTCCCGCGGCTCGTCCCCGAATACGAGCGACTCTATCGAGGATCGGCGTACGCGCGATCCGACTACGTGCGCGAGGTGGAGCAACGCGTGCGCCATCTGGCGGCCGAGGTCGGGCTTGCCGCCCGACGCCGGGAGGATCGTCCAGACCAGCGCACGCCGCGCCAGCTCAGCCTGGTCTGGTAGCACGTGCCCGTCGACACAGTCTGTGTTCGAGCGCCGGCTTCGCCGGCGCAACCGATCCCGGAACACGGCCGGCTCGGGTGACCGGTGGGGGGAATTCGGGGGGAGCGGCGCTCGCTCCCCCCGATTAAAACAGCAGCAGCTGGGTACTGGGTTCCGGCTCTTCCGCGGGAGGCCGGAGACCTTCAAGCTCCGCGAACGCGCGAAAGCGGTCCCAGATCTCGCGGACCTTTCCCTGGTAGTATTCGACGTTCTCGTCGGGCCGAGCCGGGTCCCACTGACTCGCCAGCTTCGCGTACTCGTTGACCGCGACGTTCGGTCCACGGCCGGTGACGTAGTAGGAGATCTGGTCGCCTGGCTGCACGGAGCGTCCTGACGCGCTGGCCAGCTCGTACGACGCGGACGTCGGGCGGGCGCCGATCCGCACCTTCTCGCGATACGCCTCGACAGAATCCTGGAGCGTCTCAGTTCTGACAAAGGCGCGGGGCTCGACGCGATGCCCGGCGAAATCGTCCAGCCACCGGTCGATGACCGCGCGGGCCTCGGCCCGGCGTCCGAGCACGAGGCAGCGGACGATCTCGCCGATGATCTGTCGTTGAAAGGGCTCGAGGCCGCGCGAGCGGAAGGCCGAGCCCTTGAGGCTCAGGCGCCCGCGCTCGTCGAGCAGCGCGTATGTCTTCATCTTGTAGCTGAACATCGCCGCGTACCGGCCGTCGAGCTCGAGCTGGATGCCATCCGGCAGACCGGCAGCGATTCGCTCGAGCAACGTCTCGTCGTCCGCCGGCGTGTGGCCGGGCGGTGGGACGAAGTAGACGCCGTCGGTGTCCACCTCGACGGGTGTGGCGCCGAGAGCCGCCAGCGCGGCCAGGACCGCCGTGACGACCGCGCGCCCCTCGGCGGTCACGCGGTCGGCGGCGGCGAAATCGTTCCAGTGCCCGCCGCTGAACGCGAGATAGCCGTAGAACGCGTTGATGAGGATCTTGAAGGACTGCTGGAGCGCACCGAGATGCGCGCGCTCGGCGGGCTCCCGCGCGTCACGGGCCAGCCGCTTGGCGCGCACGCGGAACTCGCGGAGGTGCTGGAGGAGCGCTGGAAAGACGCCGAGGGTGTCCGAGGCGGGCGCGATGGACCGCGCGAGCATGAGCGAGGGATAGAGCGAGGTGACGTCCACGTGGAGGACGGGCCGCGCGACGCCCTCCTGGCAGATCGCGGTGTAGCCGCCCCCGACCGGCGCGACCGGTCCGGGCAACGGCACCGCGTGACCGCGCGCGAGGTACTCGCGAAGCACGAGCGCGTCGATCTTGGCCGCGGCGCCCCGCAGCGTGCACGATTGATAGTCGAAGGGCACGGTCTGGGCCTGGGCGAAATAGGGCGGCGCCAGGATGGACGCGATGGCGAGGGTCTCGATGGCGTCGTCCGCGGCGTAGGCCATGAGCCGCTCCGGCGCCTCGCTGAACTCCTGCGTGATCCGCGATGGGTCGACATACGTGCGGCCTTCGGCGGCGACGCCGAAGTGGCGGGCGAGGTCCTTCAGTCCGAACCCTGGCAGGTCGCGGGTGCCGGCGTCGTGGAGCTGGGCGAGGATCCATGTATCGATGATGTGGCGGCCGGCGACCTCGTAGCGCCGATACCCGATCGTGCGCTCGGCGATCTGCAGCCGGGCCACGCGGCTCCGGAGGCTCTCCCCGCCGCGGCCCCACGCGAGCGCCACGCGGTGCAGACGCGCCCGCGCCTCGAGATACTCGAGGTCGAACCGGAAGATGTTGTGGCCCTCGATCACGTCCGGATCGCGCTCACGGATGATCCGGGAGCACTCGTCGAGGAGCGCCCGCTCGTCGAGCCGGTCGCCGCGCACAACGTGATGGAAGCCGGTGGAGTCGGCGAGCGCGACCGCGATGATCCGATCCCCGGCGCGCGCGGCGCTCGGGAACTCGTAGCCTTCGGTTGTCATCACCTCGATGTCGAGAGCGAGGCGGCGCAGATCCGCGAACACGAGCCCGCCGAAGGATGTCCGCCCGGCATGCAGGAGGTACTGGTGGACGGGGTCGCCGAGGAAGAGGTAGGGCGCCCGCGGCGCGTTTGCGGGCTGGCCGGATCGATCCCGGCAGCGGTCACGTGCGCCGAGGGCTTCGCCCCAGGACCCGAAGCTCGCCCGCCAGCGCAAGTCGCCGGGGCCCGCGAGCGGTTCGACGGCGATGAGGCCGCCGGCGTCCTTGACGAGATCGCCGTCCGCGAGAAGGACGAACGGTGAGAAGGGGATGATCTCGGTGAGGGTCGCGCCGCCCGAACGTCGATAGAGGCGGATCGCGCGACCGCCTTCGACGAGATCGAAGGCGATGAGCGCCGGGCTCGAGTCCCGGCCGAAGAGAAGGGGAGTGTGCTCGATGGTGAGCACGCTCTAGGCCCCGCCGCCGGGAAGCACCAGGGTCAGAGGTAGTCGGAGTAGACGATGAGGGTTCTCGGCCGGGGTGTCATGGCGTCAGGATACCCGCCGGCCGGCCCGCGCTCAACCCGCCGCTTCATGCAAATTCTTACGCAAGGGATATCTTCTCTTGCAGAGTCTTGGCTAATCCGCATCACAGCGAACGGTCAGAGGTTCAGTATTTGCCGCGATCAGCTCACTGGCACGTAGTCTGCTTGGGGCCCGACGTCATGGAGCTCATTCCTTCGCTCCTGGAGACCACGGTCTCCCTCGCGCTCGCGGTCGAGTTGGTGGGCGTCGGCCTTCTGATCTTCCGCATGCTTCGCTGACCGCGCGCCGGCCTGCCGGCACCCTGTCGCCTCGGACGCCGAAGACGCTCCCCGCGAACGCGCACTCGTCTTGGCGGTTCTCGCTTAGCCTCGCGCTGGGGGCCGGTGTATGCTCAACTCATGGTGCGACGGGCGCTGTCGGCGCTTCTCGCCTCGACGGTCATCGCCGGTTGCGCCACGACGAGCCTGTCCTTTCCGAACGCGACTCCAGGCAAGCCGCTCACGGTGCCGGCGTGGGAGGAGCGGCCCCGGGGTCCAGGGCCGTTCCCGGCCGTTCTCCTGCTGCACAGTTGTCACGGCGTGTCCGAGTCGAACCACGAGTGGGCGCGCTGGTTCCGCGACCAGGGGTACGTCGCGCTGGTCGTCGACAGCTGGGGCCCGCGCGGGCAGGACAAGACTTGTGCACCGAATGCACCGAACCTCCCGAACCTCCCGGACATTTCCAACACCGAACGGTTCGACGACGCCGTCGGCGCGCTCCGATGGCTGCACGGCCGGCCCTACGTCGATCGCTCGAGGATCGGCGTGATCGGGTGGTCGAACGGCGGCGTGTTCGCCCTCGCCCTCGTCAACGGACCGAGTCTCGAGCGCCAACGCCGCCGAGGCGTCGTCCTCCCCGAGCCCGGCTTCAGGGCGTCGGTAGGTGTCTATCCCGGCGGGTGCTACTCGCTGGTCGACGAGCTGGTGACGCGGCCGCTCCTGGTGCTGATCGGCGACGCCGACGACTGGACCATCCCGGGGCCATGCGTCGCGATGGTCGACGCCATGCGACGGCGCGGCGCGGACGCGCGCGTCGTTCTCTACCCGCAGGCCTACCATTACTTCGACGTGGTCGGCCAGCCGCGCGCCTACCTGCCGGAGGTGGCGAATCGCAACAAGCCGAACGAGTGCTGCGGCGCCACCGTCGCCTTCGATGCGTGGGCCTTCGCCGATGCGCGCCGCCGGGTCGCCGACTTCTTCGGCTATCATCTGAAGGCCAGATAGCGCCCGACCATGGATTGCTCCGTCGAGCTCGTCAGGCACCTCTTGCAGAGCGTCGTGTACATCCACACGACCGTGGGGCGCGAGCATCCCTCCACACGGATCCTCGGCAACGAGCGGCTCGGGAGCGGGGTCGTGGTCGACGCCTCCGGCCTCATCCTGACGGTCAACTACGTCGTCATGGGGGGCCAGTCGATCTACGTCGCGTTCCAGAAAGGCCGGCGCGTGAAGGCCGAGCTCGTCGCGCAGGATTTCGAGATCGGCCTCGCCCTGATCCGGGTGAATCGGCAGGGGCTCGTGGCCGCCGACGTGGGCACGGGTGAAGCGGTCGAGCGGTGCGACGCCGTCGTGCTGCTGGGCGCCATGGGGCCGCAGGAGCGGCGGGCGACCGGAGGTCTCGTCACCTACATCGGCGAGTTCGAGGCGTACTGGGAATATCTCCTCGACCGGGGCATTGTCTCCAACGCGCCGAATCCGGGCTATGGCGGCGGCGGGCTCTTCACGATGAAAGGCCGCCTCGCCGGGACCGTGTCCCTGAATCTCAACGAGATCGCCCGGAGCTCGCTGGCGATCCCGATCGACTTCTACCGGGAGCACCGCGATGAAATGGTTCGCTTCGGACGGATCGTCAGCCGCCCCCGCCGCGCCTGGCTCGGCGTCTTCGCGCACGCGATCGAGGAAGGCGTGGTCGTCGCGGGCCTGGTGCCCGACGGCCCGGGCGATCGCGGCGGTCTGCAGGAGGGGGACCTGATCGTCTCGCTCAACGCCGAGGAAGTGGCGAGCCGCCGGGATCTCTACATGAGCCTCTGGCGTCATGAGCCCGGCGAAGCGCTGACCTTCGAGGTGATGCGCGACAACAAGGTTCGTCGGTTCGAGGTGAAGGGGGGCGACCGCGCCCACTTCTTCCGGCAGTTGTGACCGCGGGCCCCCGCGGGGCGCTCTCTCGCTTCATCGCCGCCGACGGCTTCTTCATCAGCGCCGGCCTCGCGTTTTTCTTCCTGGTGTGTCTGATCCCGATCCTGCTCCTGGGCGTCTCGCTGGTGGGATTCGTGCTGTCGGGGGAGCAGGCGGCGCGTCACGTCGTCGGCCAGCTGACCCTGCAATTTCCCGTCTATCAAAAGCAAATCGGCCGCGCTCTGCTGGGGATCGTGGAGACGCGCGCCGTGTCGGGCCTGCTGGGCACGGCGGTGCTGGTGTTCTTCTCGACGCCGCTCCTCAGCGCGTCGCGCCTCATCCTGCATCGCCTCCTGGGCGTACGCAGCGACGGCGGTTTCGTACGAAATCTCGCGCGCGACAGCGTGATGGCGGTGGTGCTGAGCGTGCTCCTCTTCACCGTCAGCACCGTGACGTGGCTCTACCACTGGTTCCGGGCGCTCGCCGTCAACGCGTTGCCGGTTCCGCCGGGGTTTGGGCTCGGGGGCCTCCCGCTGAGCCTCGCCCTCTCCACGCTGATGTTCTTCCTCGCCTACCGTTATGTCCCGCGTCGCCGCGTGGGCGTCGGAGCGGCGCTGGCCGGGGCCGTGCTCGCGAGCCTCCTCTGGGAGATCGCGAAGCAGCTCTTCCGCCTGTACATCCAGGAAGTCAGCTTCTACAGCCAGATCTACGGCCCCCTCGGCGTCCTGGTCGCCTTCGTGATGTTCGTCTACTATTCGGCGGTGGTGTTCGTCCTCTCGGGCGCGTTCGTCGCCGCCCTCGACGCGCGCCGCCGGTAACCCTCACGCCGTCCCCGGTGGGGCTGACCGCTCCCTCGCGACCGGGACCGGCTCAGCCCGGGACGACTGTGCTATCGTCGTCGGCGCTGCTCACTCGGGCAGCGGAGGGATGCGCATGATGCTCAGGGGCAAGGTGGCGGTGATCACAGGAGCGGCGCGCGGCATCGGCCGGGAGATCGCCTTGCTGATGGCGCGACAAGGGGCGCAGGTGGTCGTCAACGACTACGGCGGCACGGAGGCGGGGAGCGGTGGTGCGAGCGCGCCGGCCGACGAAGTCGTGAACGAGATCACCCGGGCCGGCGGTAAAGCCGTCGCGAACTACGACTCGGTGGCCACGATGGCCGGGGGCCAGGCGATCATCAAGACAGCCGTCGACACCTTCGGGCGCATCGACGTCGTCGTCAACAACGCCGGGATCCTGCGGGACCGCATGATCTTCAACATGACCGAAGAGGAATGGGACGCGGTCATCAACACCCACCTCAAAGGCAGCTTCGCGGTGACCCGCGCGGCAGCCCCGCTCATGCGCGAGCAGAAGTGGGGTCGGTTCATCAACATGACCTCGACCTCGGGTCTCGTCGGCAACGTCGGTCAGGCGAACTACGCCGCCGCGAAGCTCGGTATCTTCGGTCTCACCAAGGCGACGGCGCTCGACATGGCGCGCTACAACGTGACGGCGAACTGCATCTCGCCGTTCGCCTGGACGCGCATGATCGGCACGATCCCGACCGAGACCCAGGCGCAGAAGGCGCGGGTCGAGAAGATCAAGAAGCTCTCCCCCGCCCACATCGCGCCCATCGCCGTCTTCCTGGCGAGCGACGCGGCCAAGGACGTCACCGCGCAGATCTTCGGCGTGCGAGGCAAGGAGATCATGCTCTTCGGCCACGAGCGCCCGATCATGCGGGTGCACAACTCCGAGGGCTGGACCGCCGAGAGCTTCGCGGAGATGTTCCCGGGCACGCTCCAGCATCACCTGGTCCCGCTCGTGACGTCAGGGCAGTACTTCAACTACGACCCGCTCGTCTGATGGAGACGGCACGATGATCGACATGACGCTCGAGATGGCAGAAACCGCGGTGCGGGCGGCCCAGGCGAAGGCGCGCGCCCTCCGCGCGCCGATGACCGTCACGGTGGTGGACGAGGCCGGTCGCCTCGTTCTGAGCGCGCGCGGCGACGGCACGGGCTTCTTCAGCCCCGAGACCTCACGCGCCAAGGCGATGGCGGCGGCCGCGTTCAAGCGGCGGACGGGCGAGCTGGCCGACCTCGTCGCCAAGGGCGGCTTCTGGTCGACTGTTCCGACGATCCTTCAAGGCCAGATACTGCCGACGCTCGGCGGCTCGCCCATCGTGAAGGGTGGCCGGGTGATCGGCGCTATCGGCTGTGGCGGCGGGACCGGAGAGCAAGACCAGGAGTGCTCCGACGCCGGCGCGGCCGCGCTCGCCGGGTAGCCGGGGCAGCGCCGGTAACTCCGCAACTCTGTCGTCAGTTTCGGAGTCTCGCGTCACGTCAGCGCACCCAATAGCGCCATGCATAGACCGCCGTCAGGATCGTGCCGACGGTGGTGACGATCCATCGCACCAGGTCCGGGGGCAGGACGCGTGCGAGCCGTCCGCCGAGGAACCCGCCGATCCCCGCTCCGGCCATCATGACGAGGGTCGGAGGCCAGGCGACGATGCCCTGGAACACGAACACCACGACGGCAACGAGGCTCGTCAGACCGGAGAGCAGGTTCTTGATCACGTTGTTCGTGCGGAACTCATCCGCGCGGCTGACGGACAGGATCGCCAGGAGCATCACGCTCATGCCGGCACCGAAATAGCCACCGTAGACCGCCACCGGAGCAAACAGCAGCGTCCTGAGGCCGTCGCCGGACACGGGCCTGGTGGCGGAGGCGGCCGCTCGGGACAGGATCCAACGCCCGATCCGGTCGGAGAACGCGAAGAGGATCGTGGCAAACCCGACGAGCAGCGGCACGACGGCGGTGAACGCCTTCTCCGGCGTGACGAGCAAGAGGGCGGCGCCGGCCACACTACCTGCGACGCACACCAGCATCAGGGCAAGGAGCGATCTGTCCCATCGCGGCAGGCGCTCCAGGTCGGTGAGCCCGGCGACGAAGTTCCCGGGGGTCAAGGCCACCGTGTTCGAGGCGTTGGCGACGATCGCCGGCAAGCCGGCCGCCAGCAAGGCGGGAAACGTTATCAGGGACGCACCGCCGACGATCGCGGTGACGATGCCACCTGCGAGCCCGGCGCCGAAGAGCATCAGTCCGGCATGACCGTCCATGATCGCGGGACCTACGCGAGTTTCCTGCGGTGCCCGGAGAGCACGAGCCAGACGACGCCTCCGACCACGCTCACGACCATTCCGGCGATCTCCGGCGTGCCGGGGCCGTAAGCGAGATCGACCGCGCGAGGGCTTCCGCTCCCGCTCAGTCGTACCTCGAGGTCGCCGAGGTCGCCCCGACGCGTGGCGAGCGGCTCGCCCTGGACCAGCGCGCGCCAGAGAGGATAGTACGCCGTGCGCGCGGAGACCCAGCCGTCGCGATCAGCCGGCAAGGTGATGGTCCAGCGGCCGGGAGCGACCGCGCGCGGAAGCGCCACCGCCTCTCGCCGGACGTAGATCAGGAACGGCGCTGGCGACGCGCGCTTTGCGAACACGCGGTTGTCATCGAGGGCGCGCAGCCGAGAGGCGTCCTCGTCGAGGGCCACGACGACGCTGATCCCCAGCCGCTCCGCGTAGCCGTTGAACGTCTCGGAGTCGAGGGATTCGAGCGGGCGGCCGAAGAGTGAGCGGCCGTCGAGCTGCTCGGCCAGCCGGGTGATCGGGCCCGGCCCGGCGTCCCCACGGTAGATCAGCGCGGCGATCGGCGAGGGGTGGGTGAAGGTTCCGTGGACGATCACGCGTCCGGCGAACACCGGAGCGAGCGCGGTCACGTGCGTGTGAGGCCGATACCACTGCGTCCCCCCCGGAGCTCCATAGACGAGCGGGACCGCCGACCTCACGAACAGAACACGTCCCGGCGGCGCCTCGCGCAACGCCGTCCAGAGATCGCCGAGCCTCAGACCGCGCTCGACGGATCTGAGCGACGGCCAATCCGCGGTGCGGGGCCAGAGCGTGAACGTTCCCGGGCGCAGAGAAAAAAGGACAACCAGGAGCACGCCCGCCAGGCCGATCAGAACCTCGCGGCGCCGGAAGCGGGAGCGGGGCTCAGCATCGGCGCGGCGGGGGGTGTGCTCGTTCGTGCCGCGGGGTCCGGACCAGCCGAGGCCTGCCGCGAGGATGAACGCGATCCACGCGCCGTCGGCGACGCGGTTCGCCGGGAGCCAGCGCACGCCGAGCGGCTCGAGCGCGAACCGGTCGACAAGGGTGACGAGGGCCATCGCCCACGGGAACAGCGCGACGACGAACGCGCTCCGCCCGGCACCGCGGGCCCGCGCGAGCCCGAGCAGAGCGAGGAGCGCGAGCGACGCACCGAAGCCGCCGCCGACGCCCGGTGGATCACCCCACGCAAGCGCTCGCGTGTGCTCGAGACGGACGACGAGCGGCAAGGCCCAGAACGCCGTCATCGCGGTTGCGAGACCGAGCGCCACCAGCGCGCTACCGAGGCGCGCCCCTCGTGGGGGCCGCACGAGCGCCCCGACCGCGATCAGCGTCACCGCGGCGGGCATCGCCGCCGGATGGGTGAGGAGTATCGCCGCGACGAGGAGCGCCGCGCTCGACGGAAGGTGTCGATCCTCCTCGATCCAGGGGACGAGCAGCAGCAGCAGCAGAGGGATGAGCGCCCACGCGAGCCGCGCTCCGATCATCCCGATGTGCACGCCGCCCTCGACGCCGCTGGTCGTGCCGGCCGACAGCGTCAGAGCGACGAACGCGCCCGGCAGAGCGAGCCAGCCGCTCCGGAGAAGGCGCGCGAGTGCCAGGAAGGCTGTCAGCCCGGGCGCCAGGTAGGCGAGCCAGACGAGCGCCTGGTAGGCGGCCGAGACCGATAGCGCGTTGACGGACGCCCGCTGAAGAAGCGCGCCCGCGTACGCGAAGCCCGGCGGATAGAACTGGAGCTCGGGATAGCCCGCCCACCAGTCAGGATTCCACGCCCACGGCGCCGGGCCACGCGTGACGACATGCCAGAGGCGGTAGAGCTGGCCGGGATGATCGTCGAAGCCGAGCGGTGAGGCCCCGAGCGCCGCCATGCCGAATGCGAGGCCATACGCGACGAGCAACGCGAGGGGAAAAAGCGAGTCGCGAGTCACCGGCCCGGATCATACTTCAATTGACAGGACGCGAAGTTGAGTGTTAAGTGGTGCAAATGTCTTGCTGTCGGTGCAGCAAAACTCGGGGCTCAATTCCCCTACCGATGGAGACTTGAAATGGAGAAGCTGAACGGCCTGCGCTGTCGCGAGTGTGGCCGCCACTACCCGGCGGCGCCCGTCCACGTGTGCGAGTTCTGTTTCGGCCCCCTCGAGGTCGACTATCGGTATGACGCGCTGAAAGGCGTGGTCACCCGCGAGTCGATCGCGACCGGGCCGCCGAGCATGTGGCGGTACAAGGACCTGCTGCCGATCGACGGCGACATCGCCGTCGGACACCACGTCGGCTTCACGCCGCTCATCCGCGCGCGCAACCTCGCCGACGAGCTGGGCTGTCGCGAGGTCTGGGTCAAGAACGACTCGGTCTGCCACCCGTCGTGGTCGTTCAAGGACCGCGTGGTGGCGGTCGCGGTCACCAAGGCGCGGGAGTTCGGCTTCGACACCGTGGCGTGCGCCTCGACCGGGAACCTCGCCAACTCCGTCGCCGCCCACGCCGCCGAGGGCCGCCTCAAGTCGTACATCTTCATCCCGGCCGACCTCGAGCAGGGCAAGGTGATCGCGACGCTCGTGTACAGCCCGACTCTGGTCGCGGTCCACGGCACCTACGACGAAGTCAACCGGCTGTGCTCGGAGATCGCCGATAAGTACCGCTGGGCGTTCGTCAACGTGAACTTCCGCCCGTACTACTCCGAGGGGTCGAAGAGCTATGGCTTCGAGATCGTGGAGCAGCTGGGCTGGCGCACTCCGGCCCATATCGTGGTGCCCTGCGCCGGCGGGTCTCTGATCACCAAGATCTGGAAGGCGCTCAAGGAGCTGAAGATCCTCGGCCTCCTCGACGAGCGGCTCAAAACGAAGATGCACGCGGCCCAGGCGCTCGGGTGCGGCCCCATCGTCACGATGATCAAGAACGACACGGACGTGCTCGTGCCGGTCCGGCCCAACACGATCGCGAAGTCCCTCGCGATCGGCAACCCGGCCGACGGATACTATGCCTACAAGACGACGAAGGAATCGGGAGGCTCCGGGGAGCACGCGACCGACGAAGAGATCGTCGAGGGGATGCTGCTCCTGGCGCGTACCGAAGGGATTTTCACCGAGACTGCGGGCGGCGTGACCGTCGCGGCCGCCAGGAAGCTGATCGAGCGCGGCGTCATCCCGCGTGACGAGTCGATCGTGATCTGCATCACGGGCAACGGCCTGAAGACGCCGGACGCCCTGCAGGACCGTCTGGACGCGCACGTGAAGATCAACCCCTCGCTGTCGGCCTTCGACCGTGCCTTGGCCGATCTCAAGTCCCAAACGACGTAGGAGGAAACGAGAATGCCGGTGCTCGTACCGATTCCCACGCCGCTCCGCACCCTCACGAAAGGCAACGCCGAGATTCAGGCCAAGGGCGCCACGATCGACAGCGTCGTCGACGATCTCGAGCGGCAG
>QHSV01000398.1 GCA_003221655.1 Candidatus Rokuibacteriota bacterium | reverse complement strand
CCGGGAGTTCGACTGGAACTGGAAGGCCGCCTACAATCACGCGCTCTACACGGTCCGGCCGTTCCTCTACTTCCACTGCGCGGCGGGCACGCGGCGGGTCGTGGTCGACGGTGTCGAGCCGATGGACTCGCCCGCCGACTCGATCCAGGTCTTCGTGTTCGACGAGCTCTATCGCAAGATCATCCACCGGGACGCCGAGACGCTCGGCATGGAGATCTGCCTGCCGGTGTGGAAGCACCGCGCGTTCATCGACTCGCACCGCTACGACCACACCGACGTCACGACGCTGCTCCTGGTGACCACGGAGGAGACGCGACTCGAAGACCTGCTCGCGCGCAAGGTCGCCACCGGCGACATCGGCGCCACCGCGAACACCATCCTGGTCCTCGGCAGCGAGCGCGTCGGAAACCGGCTGGCGCGCATGCTGTGCGTCGTCAAGCATCGCGGAAGCGTGATGAGCGACGAGATCGTCGAGTACCGCATCGGGGCGCGCGGCATCGAGCTCGCGTAGGTGCGGCAGCGGCGACATCGCGAGATTTTCGAGCCGCTGGCGCGGCGCCGCTCGGCTCCTACAGCTGTTGAAGTGTCGCCTCGCAGCGCGGCGCCGCTCGGCTCCTACTTCCATCTCGACCAGTTGACGCGGCCGGCGCAGGCACTCCTGCGCGCCGTACAGTCGGCCGCGGGTCGGTCGCGGGTGCCGGTGCTCGTCGGCGGCGCCGTGCGCGACGCCTGGCTGCGCGGAACGAGCCCGATGCGGCCCACCGACCTGGACGTCGCGGTGCAGTCCGGCGCGCTGGACATCGCGCGCCGCGTGGCGGCGCGCCTCGGCGGCGCCTTCGTGGCACTCGATCCGGAGCGCGGGGCGGCACGGGTCCTCGCGCCCGGTGGGTGTGTCGACGTGACGGACTGGCGGGCGGCGACACTCGAGGGCGATCTGGCGGCGCGGGACTTCACCGTGAACGCGCTGGCGGTCCCGGTGGGCGAGCTCTTGCGTCGCGGCCGGGCCCGCGTCATCGATCCGACCGGTGGGCTCGACGATCTCCGGGCGCGGCGGCTGCGGGTCCACGACCCACGGGTGCTGGCCGAGGATCCGCTTCGCACGCTCCGCGGCGCCCGGCTCGAGGCGGCGCTCGGGCTTCACCTGACGCCGGGCGCCGTGAAGGCCATTCGCGGCGCCGCCGCCGGGTTGGCCGGCGTCTCCGCCGAGCGGGTTCGCGATGAGCTGCTCGCGCTGCTCGCGCTTCCCCGCACGGCGCGCGCGCTCCGGCGCCTCGACGCCCTCGGCCTGCTGAGCGTGATCGTGCCGGAGGTCGAGGCGATGCGCGCGACGGCGCAGCCGGCGCCTCACCGATTTCCGGTGCTCGAGCACTCGCTCCGGGCGGTCGCCGGGGCCGATGCGCTCCTCCTGGGTCTGCGCGGGCTGCGGCCCTTCGGCGAGGAGCTCGCCGCCCACATGACCGAGGAGCTCGGCGGTGACGTACGCCGCGGCCAGGTCCTCAAGCTGGCGGCGCTTCTGCACGACGTCTCGAAGCCCGAGACACGCCGGGTGATCGATGGCCGCGTACGCTTCTTCGAGCACGATGTGATCGGAGCCGCGCGCGCGCGCGTCATCGGTGAGCGGCTCAGGCTTCCGGCGCGCGCACGGGGGGTTCTCGAGCGCCTCGTCCGCCATCACCTGCGTCCCATGCACCTGGCCGCCGCCGGTCGGTTGACGCCGCGGGCGCGCTACCGCTTCTTCCGGGACCTGCGCGAGGACACGCGCGACCTGCTGCTGCTGGCGCTCGTGGACGGTGCCGCCGTGAGAGGGGAATCGCCCCGCTCGGTCTGGCGTCGCGCGTCGCTCATTCGGGATCTCCTGCGCGGATTCGAAGAGACGCAGCACGGCGGCGCCGACGCGCCGCCGCTGCTCCGGGGCGAGGACGTCATGGAACGCTTCGGGCTTCCCCCGAGCCCCGCCGTCGGCCGGCTCCTCGAGCGGGCGCGCGAGGCTCAGGCGCTCGGGCTCGTGGCCACGCGCGAGGAGGCGCTCGCCTACCTTGACTCCCCCGCGGGTGGACCCTAGAGTAGCGGGGCACGCAGAGCGTTCGATCCCCTCGCTCGAGGAGGCTCCGTATGGTCGCATGGAAGATCGCGACGGCCGCGCTCGTCGTGCTCCTGTCGCCGGTGGCGGCGGGCGCCGCGCCGGCCGGCAAGGTCGTGCTCGCGCAGGGCGTCGACCCGACGACGCTCGACATGGCCAACCAGTCGGAGAGCCCGGCGTCGAACGTCGGGCGCCACATCTTCGACACGTTGTACGAGCGCGATCCGAATCTGAAGATCGTTCCCAGCCTCGCCACCGAGATGCCGAAGTTCGTTCCGCCGTCGGCGTGGGAAGTGAAGCTTCGCAAAGGGGTGAAGTTCCACAACGGCGAAGACTTCAATGCCGACTCTGCGAAGTTCACTCTCGAGCGCCTGGCCCAGGGGCAGGGCAAGCTGCGCGGCGCGACCTTCTTCGCGCCGATCGACCGCGTGGAGATCGTGGACCCGTACACGATCCGCGTCCACACCAAGAAGCCCTGGCCGACCTTCGTCCCCGTGATGGCCTTCGTCCAGAGCGGGATGCTGCCGCCCAAGGAGTCGGCCGGCAAGGAGACGGCCGACTTCTCCAGGAAACCGATCGGCACCGGGCCCTACAAGCTCGTCCGCTGGTCGAAGGACGAGGAGATCGTCCTCGAGGCGAACACCGCCTACTGGCGCGGGGCGCCGCAGATCAAGACCGTGATCTTCCGGCCCATCCCCGAGGACGCCTCGCGCGTG
>QHSV01000397.1 GCA_003221655.1 Candidatus Rokuibacteriota bacterium | reverse complement strand
ATCACCCGGCGCGAATACAGCTTGACCCCGGGTTATGTCAGGTATTAAGTAGGTGCCTGTCGGGCAATGCGTACTGGCACTTCTTCGACACTCTCTCAGCAGGAGGCCTCTATGCTCAATGGACGCACCGGAGTAGTCGTGGCGGGGCTCGGGCGGACAAGGTCGCTGCTGATGCTGACGGCAATCCTGGCGTGCTTGGTTGTCGCGGCTCCTGCTTCGGCTGAGTGGTTCGGCGACCTGTACCTGGGAGGTGCGTTCACCGAGAAGCACGATGTCGACAAGAATTTCCCGACCACTGGCGGGCAGGTGACAACGCTAGACGTCACGTTTGACAAGTCGGGCGCGGGAGGCCTCCGGGGAGGCTACTGGTTTCCGTTCGCGCTCGGCCCACTCAACCTTGGCGCCGGGCTGGACATCTCGCACTTCAGACCGAACATCGGTCGGCAGACGCGCACCGTCTGCCGACCCTTCTGCGTCAGCGGCCAGTTCGATGACCTCGATCTCGCTGTCTGGGTGATCGGGTTCGACGCGATGCTCCGGTACCCGCTCATAAAGAGCCCCGAGTTTCCGAACGGCCGGCTTCAACCGTATGTCACCATCGGACCGGCGATCTTTGTCGCTCATGCGGAAGACAGCAGGAACTTTGAGCCGTCCAACCAGTCTGACACCGATGCCTCGGCCGGCGTGAAAGTGGGTGCGGGCGTCGCGTGGCAGTTCACCAAGAACATTGCCATGTTCGGTGAATATCGGTACACCCACTTTAGCCCGGAGTTCACGTTCAGGGACGACGTCCGCGGGAACGCCGAACTGAGTACGGATGTCAACACTCACTACCTACTCGTGGGGGTCTCCTTCCGCTTCTAAGGCAGCACGGCACACCTTCGCTTGTCGGTCGCCCAGACCGTGGAGGGACGTGACGGCCTCAGTGAGCAGCGAGAGGCGTTTCACGTCGCTCCCAGCCGCACGCCCGGGCGTAACCCCGCGCTCTTGGCAAACGCCCCCGCGTTGGCTTTCTGACCACCCTCGGGCCGCACGCGGGTCACCTGGATCTGGCCGCCGGTCGCGGCGATCGTCAACCCCGCGTCATCGACGGTGATCACTTCTCCGGGCCTACCGGGCGTGTCGCCCACGAGCTTCTTGGCGTCGAGGAGCTGCACGGTCGTTCCCTCATACGTGGTCCACGCACCCGGCTGTGGATCCGCACCGCGGATGAGGTTCCAGATGGCCTGGATGGGCTTCTGCCAGTCGATCTGGACGTGTTCCTTCTTGCACCAGCCTTCGTACGTCGCCTGGGACTCGTCCTGGGCGATTCTCGGCGCCGTGCCGGCGCGCACCAGATCAACGGCCTCGAGCAGCGCCGCGACCCCCAGCGGATAGAGCCGCTCGAAGTAGAGGCTGCCCAGGGTGTCGCTGTCCCGGATCTCGACGTCCTTCTGCAGCAAGATCGGCCCAGTATCCAGACCCTGGTCGGGCCAGAAGATGCTCAGCCCGGTCCGCGTCTCGCCCATCATGATCGGCCAGTTGATGGAGCTGGGGCCGCGGTGGCGAGGGAGCAGGGAGGGATGGTACTGGATGGTGCCGCGTGTGGGTTGATTCAGCACCTGCTCGGGCACGATGAGTGTGACGTAGGCCATCACGCAGAGATCCGCCTTGAGTCGCGCGAATTCCTCCCACACCTCTGGCTTGTTGCGAAAGGATCGGGGCTGATAGACCGGGAGGCCACGGGCGAGCGCGGCCTCCTTCAGGGGATCGACTCGCCCTCCCCCCTGGGCCGGCTCAGGGGCACAATAGACGCCGACGACGTTTTCCCCGCGCTCCAGTAGCGCGTCCAGCACGCTCTTGCCGAACGCTTGCTGCCCATGGACAACGATGCGCATGATGTCATCCTCCGAGAGCGTAGATAGAGAGAACAGGATCGCCTTCGAGTGGCCCATCGACGTCGCGAAGGAACGGCGCAGGTAGCGGGCGAAGTTCGCGTCACGTAGTTGGTGAGGCCGCGAGCGAGACCGTGGGCCGTCCGGCGCCGTCATATCGTTGCGATGCTACCTCAGGGCCAGCTATCCCTCCAACCCTCCGTCAACCCCTGGAGGGCACAGGTCGAGCGTCGCGATGTCTCCCGAGCATGGTTGACTCCTTGCGCGCGTTTCGCAAGCAGGAGAACAGCCATGAAACGGCGTCGTACCGTCGCCCGAAAGACCGTCCCCGTAGCGGTTCGGCTACAATCGGTCCCGCGATGGTTGGGGGCGACCTTCTCTCGCTCATCAAGGCGAAGCAGGCTCAGCTTGCCAAGCTGCATGCCGAGCTGGAAGAGGCCCAGGCTCTCCTCGCCACGGTCCTTAACGAAGCGGCACCCTCATCCGGCACGAGCGACGCCCGCCGCCGTCGTGCGCGCCGGCGCAGCACCAAGATGCTCGAGCACAGTCCGACGGCGCGCGATGCGGCTAAGGCCCTCCGCGCGGCCGGCCGCCCGCTGCACGCGACGACCATCGCGAAGATCATGAAGCGAAACGGTCGCACCGTGGCGCTCGGAACGTTGGTCAGCACCTTGTCGCGATGGGTGAAGAGCCGGTCGGTATTTTATCGAGAGCGCCCCAACGTGTTCGGCCTCATCACGCTGCGCGAGCGTTCAGGGAGTCCGCGACGAGCTGCGGAAACCTAGATTCTAACGGCGCGCCCGCGCCTTCCTGGCAGCTGTCGAGCGCGCTCAGGCGACGCTGCGCGACGCAGAGAAGGACAGTCGAGCGCGTCACGCCGTGACCAGTCGTGTAACGTGATAGAGTCACTGAGCAAACCGTGCGGAGGGGTGGCCGAGCCCGGTCGAAGGCGTCCGACTCGAAATCGGATAGGGGCCCAGAAGGTCCCTCGGGGGTTCAAATCCTCTCCCCTCCGCCAATTTTGCTCGATGCATGGAGGGGTGACCGAGCGGCCGAAGGTGCGGCACTGGAAATGCCGTGCACGGGTAACCCCTGTGCCCCGGGTTCGAATCCCGGCCCCTCCGCCAGAATTTTCAGCTTGGCCGTGCTAGACGGGGAGTTAGCGGTGCCCTGTAACCCGCAATCCGCTTCAGCGGGGTTGAATTCCCTCTCGAGGGCGGACCGTGTTGAGTGAGCTTCACGGGGCGGCGTTGAAGGTTGGGCCCCACGCAACGGGAATCGTCGAACCCCGCCAGGCCCGGAAGGGAGCAACGGTAAGGCGACCCTCTCGTGTGCCGTGGGAGTACCTGACTGGAGCAGGCTCCGGGGAGAGA
>QHSV01000029.1 GCA_003221655.1 Candidatus Rokuibacteriota bacterium | reverse complement strand
AGACCTGGAAGTCCGAGAGCACCTCGAGCAGGAATGCCTCGAACTCGGGCTCGGCCTTGTCGATTTCGTCGACGAGGAGGACGACCGGCTGCTCGGCCAGGATCGCCGAAAGGAGCGGCCGCGGCGAGAGGAAGCGGAACGAGAAGAACGCGTCTTCCTGGCCCGCGATCTTCGCCACCGCGTCGGGCAGCGACGGCGCGTCGGCGATCAACTCTCCGATGCGGTCGCGCAGGAGCTGCGTGTAGAGGAGCTGCTTGGCGTACTTCCACTCGTAGAGGGCCTTGCCCTCGTCGAGCCCCTCGTAGCACTGTAACCGGATGAGCGGGCGCGCCGTCACTTCGGACAGCGTCTTCGCCAGCTCGGTCTTCCCCACACCGGCCGGCCCCTCGATGAGCACCGGACGGCCCATGCGTGCGGCCAGGAACACGACCGTGGACACGCGGCGGCTCGCGATGTAGCGCGCGTCCCTGAACCGCTGCTGGACCTCCTCGACGGACTCGAACATGATGGCTCCCTTACTCGACGGATTTCGGTCATTGTAGCAGGCATTTCGACGACTCCGGGCCCGACGACCGATGTGTACAATGCCACATGGCTGATGCGGCTCGCTACCATCGGCTCCAGCTCCTCCTGGCGCTCCTCGGCCTGGGCATCTCGCTCGCGTATCTCCTCGCGGCGCTTCTGACGGGCGCGGGCCACGCCATGGCGTACTGGGCGGCACGGGCCACGTCGGCACGGTGGGGCCAAATCGCGCTGGTCGCGCTCCTGCTCGGCGCCGGGCACGGCGCGCTCAGCTTTCCGGTGACGCTGCTCCGGAGCTACTGGCTGCCACGGCGCTTCGGGCTCCTCCACCAGGCGCTCGGCGGGTGGCTCGCGGACCGCCTGAAAGCGATGCTGATCGGCGGGGCCTTCGGCCTCGCGGCCGTCGAGCTCGTCTACGCGCTTCTCGAGCTGACGCCGCTCTGGTGGCTCGTCGCGGCGGCGGTCTTCTTCGCCGCCCGGATCGCGCTGACCGCCGTGCTGCCGGTCTGGATCGTCCCGCTCTTCTACCGGATGGTCCCGCTCGCCGACGACGGGCTCCGCGAGCGGCTGTTGGCGCTGGCGCGCCGGGCGGGCGTCGACGCGATCGGCGTCTTCGTCGCCGACCAGTCGAGGAAGAGTCGCACCGCCAACGCCGCGGTCGTGGGTCTCGGCCGCACGCGACGGATCATCCTCTTCGATACGCTGCTGGCCGATTTCCCACCGGAGGAGATCGAGTCGGTGCTCGCCCACGAGCTGGGCCACCATGTCCACGGCGACATCCGTCGCGGGCTCCTCCTCCAGGGCGTGCTGACGCTCGTCTCCTTTGGGCTCGCCGCGCTCACTCTCGATGCCGGCGTCGCGCTCTTCGGGCTCGCCGGGTCCGCCGATCCCGCCGGGCTCCCGTGGCTGGCGCTCGTTGCGCTGGCGCTCGGGCTGGTCCAGCTACCGCTCGGCAATGGCTTCTCACGCTGGATCGAGCGCCAGGCCGATGACTTCGCGCTGGCCGCGACCGGCAATGCCGCAGCGTTCATCGGGGCGATGGAACGCCTCGCCCGACTGAACCTCGCGGAGCGGCGCCCCAGCCGACTCAAGGAGATCGTCCTCTACTCGCACCCGGCGCTCGAGCGGAGGATCGCCCGCGCGACTATGGACCGAGTCGCGGTGGCGGAGCGCTACCGGGCCGACGGCCGTTCGGCGACGTAGGCGGCGAGGGCAGCGTCCCAGGATCGCAGGTCGTCTTCACCGAGCGCGGCGAGGTGCGCGTGCGCGAGGACGGAGTACGCGGGCCGTCGGGCCCTCGCCCCGAACTCGGCGGCGGTCACGGGCGTGAGGTCGGCCCTGACTCCCGCGAGCTCAAGGGCCCGACGGGCGAAGTCGTACCAGCTCGTGTGCCCGGCGCTGGTGAGATGATAGATCGGGTGAGCCACCTTCGGTAGCACGGTCCAGACCTTGCGCGCCAAGTCGAGCGTGTAGCTCGGGCCCAGCACCTGATCGGCGACGACGTGGAGCGGCTTGCCCTCCCGCGCCAGCAGCAGCATCGTCTCGACGAAGTTCGTGCGGCCCTTGCTCGAGCTGCCGGCGACCCCGAAGAGTCCCGAGACGCGGAAGATCACCGTCCGCTCGCAGCGCTCGAGCGCCAGCCGCTCGCCCGCGAGCTTCGACTCGCCGTAAGCGCTCAGGGGGGCGGGCGAGTCGGACTCCAGGTAGGGCGTACGCTTCCGGCCATCGAAGACGTAGTCCGTGGAGAAATGGACGAAGACCGCGCCAAGCGTCTGGCAGACCGCCGCGAGCGCGCCGACCGCCTCGGCGTTCAGCGCGAACGCGCGCTGCCGCTCGTCCTCCGCCCGGTCGACGAGGTTGTAGGCCGCCGCATTCAGGACGCAGGTCGGTCGCAGGTCCTCGAGCGTCGACCGCGCGCTGGCGGCATCGAGGATGTCGAGGTCTCGGGAGCTGAGCGGGACCAGCTCGCCCGGGCGGTCGCACGTTCGCACGAGATCGGACCCCAGCTGGCCGGTCGCGCCGATGACAACGCAGCGCTCACGGCGCGGGCCGCCGCTGCGCCGTGCCTCAGCCACCGGCCCTGGAAGACCCGGACGATACCGCGAGCGCGACGAGGTGGTCGAGGTGTCGAATGTCGAACGGCTTGGGGATGTACGCGAACACACCGCCGCTCAGCGCCTCGGCCGCGGCCCTGGTGTCTGCGTTGGCCGTGATCATGATGACGGGCACGTTCACGCCGAGGCCGCGAACCTGCTTCAGGAGCTCGAGCCCGCCCATCCGCGGCATGTGCATGTCCAGCAGGATGAGATCGAACTGTCCCCGCAGCAAAACGATCAGCGCTTCGGCCCCGTCGCGCGCCGACTCGGTCTCGTACGAGTGCGCGTGGCGGAACTGGCTGAAGAAGTCTTTCAGCACTTCCACGACCGGTGGCTCGTCGTCGACGATCAAGACTCGCTTGGTCACGCAGGCAGTATATGACGGACCGGGACAAAAGTGCCTCCGCTGGCGCCCGCCTCCACGAGCTGTAGTCGGCTGATCGTCGATCAAGTTTACGATTCGCGCCGCCCTGGGTCGTGAGTGCGCCCGAACCCCACGCCGCGCAAGCCCTTTGCCCAGTGGCACGGAAGATGTACGGCGCACGGGCACTGTGCCCAGAGACCTCACGCGATGAGTTCCGTGCCGGAGCGCCGTCGTCACCCCCGGATTCCCGTCTCGTGGCCCGTCCGCCTGTGGCTCGACGACGAGGCCCTCCTTGGACGCGCGGAAGATGCGAGCCGGCATGGTCTCTGGGTCACCGTTCCGCCAACGACGTCGCTGAAGCTCGGGAAGGTCTACTGGATCGACGTCCTGAGCGAGGAGTTCGGCTCGTTCACCGTCGCGGGCGAGGTACGCCACATCGCCGGCAGGCGGGTCGGACTGGAAACCACACGCCCGGTTCCGATCGGCGGGCCCGACAGGGAGTGAGGTCGCGAGGAGCCTTCAGACCGCTACTTTCCGGAAGTTTTGTAAATTTCCCGGACAGTTATCACGTGGGACCGGATGGTCCTCAGAGCTTCGGCGCCAGAGCCGAGGCGAACAACTCGAGTTGCTCGAGCTCATCAAAGACCGGATTCAGCATGAGGAAGCCCACTCCCGCCCCGACGATCTCCGACAGGCGCTCGACGCACTCCTGGGGCTCGCCCCAGACGGACACCTCTGCGGCGAGCTCGGGCCGGCCGTAGAAGGCACCGAACCACTCCGCGAGCCGCCGGCCGGCTCGCGCGCGGTCTCGGTCGACCGCGATGTAGACACGCTTGCCCAGAGGGAAGCGGGCGGGGTCTCGACCGCTCTCCTTGATCATGCGGTGAAGCAGCTTCACTTCGTCGAGGAAGACCTTCGTCGAGACGGAGCCGGCACCGATGAACCCGTCGCCCAACTCGACAGCCCGTCGGAGCGCGTTCGGATGGTGACCGCCGAACCAGAGCGGCGGATGCGGCTTCTGCAAGGGCTTGGGCTCCATCGACGCGTTCTGGAGCTTGAAGAACTCCCCGTCGACGGTCACGCGCTCCTCAGTCCAGAGGCGCTTGATCAGCCTGAGCCCCTCGGCGAAGCGGGCAGCGCGGCGCGCCGCCGTGAGCCCGAACGCGGGGTAGATCCGCGGATTGCCGCCGAGCCCGACACCGACATCGATTCGGCCGCCGCTCAGGTGGTCGAGTGTGGCCAGCGTCTTGGCCAGGTGGATGGGGCTTCGAAGCGCCGTCAGCAGGACGGCGGAACCAAGCCGAAGCCGCTCGGTACACGCCGCGGCGTAGGTGAGCAGCGTGACGGGCTCGAGACTCCGGATCGACCCGAGGATCTGCTCGACGACCCAGGCGCTCTCGAAGTCGAGGGCCTCCGCGCGTTTGAGATATCTGACGACCGCGCGGGCATCGAACGCGCCCGAGAGAATCGTCTGGGGGATCGCGACACCGAGCCGCACGCCAGTGGGCACGGCCGAATCCTAGCACACGACAGCGGTGATATAGTTGACCGCCATCGACGCTGTCCGATCTCGTAAAGCCTGCAGCAAGGAGACGTGGAGATGACCGCTCTCAAAGACACGATCGCCGGCGCGATCGATCGCCTCGGCGACGACCTCGAGAAGCTCTCGCGCCGGATCCACGACAATCCCGAGCTTGGCTACCAGGAGGTGCAGGCGGCCGCCTGGCTCACCGACTTCCTCGCCGGACAGGGGTTCAAGGTCGAACGCGCCGTGGCGGGCGTCGAGACGGCGTTCCGCGCGACGCTCGAGACGGGCGAGGGCCCCACGATCGCGATCCTCTGCGAATACGACGCCCTGCCGGCGATCGGCCACGCCTGCGGTCACAACGCGATCGCGACGGCGGGCGTCGGGGCCGGCGCCGGGCTTGCCGCGGTCCGTCACCAGTTGCCGAAAGGGCGTATTCACGTCATCGGTACGCCGGCCGAGGAGGGCGGCGGCGGCAAGGTGAAGCTGATCCGGGCCGGCGTCTTCGGGGACGTCGATGCCGCGATGATGGTCCACGGCTTCGACCAGTGGGTCGGCCACATGGACCTGCTCGGCATCGTGCGGGTGGGCTTCGAGTTCACTGGCAAGGCGTCGCATGCCGCCGCCGATCCGTGGGACGGCGTCAACGCGCTCGACGCGGCGATCCAGACCTACAACAGCGTCAGCATGCTGCGTCAGCAGCTACGCCCCGATGCGCGGATCCACGGGATCATCACACACGGGGGCGCGGCGCCGAACATCATCCCGGAGTTCGCGGCGGCGACCTTCTATGTCCGCTCGCTCAACCTCGACTACATGTGGCAGCTCCAGCAGCGCGTGATCGCCTGCGCCGAGGGCGCCGCGAGGTCCACCGGCTGCACCCTCAAGACCATCGATCACAAGGACACCGCCTACGAGACGATGAAGCGCAACCAGACGTTGCTCGGAGCCTTTCGCGCCAATCTCACGGCCCTGGGCATCACCGAGGCGCCACCCCTCGTCGACCGGCTCGGATCCTCGGACGTCGGCAACCTGAGCCAGGTGCTCCCCACGATCCAGCCGCTCATGAAGATCGCCCCCGACGGCACGCCGATCCACTCGCGCGCCTTCGAGGCGGCCGCGGTGAGCCCGCTCGCGCGCGAGGGCACGCTCACCGCGGCGAAGGCCATGGCGATGACGACGCTCGATCTCCTGGCCGAGCCTGCCCTGCTCAGGCGCGCGCAGGACGAGTTCAAGGGGATCAAATGAGCGCACCGGGCGACGTGAAGCAGAAGGTGGCGGGCGCGGTGGATCGGCTCGCGGACGACCTGGAAGCGCTGTCGCACAGGATCCACGACAACCCGGAGCTCTGCTTCAAAGAGGAGAAGGCGCACGCCTGGCTCACCGAGTTCCTCGCGAAGCACGGCGCGCACGTCGAGCGTGGCGTCGGCGGGTTGCCGACCGCATTCCGAGCAACGATCGACGGGTCCAGCGCTGGGCCGACCATCGCCATTCTGGCCGAATACGATGCTCTTCCTGCCATCGGTCACGCGTGCGGCCACAATGTCATCGCGACGGCGGGCGCCGGCGCCGGGGCGGCCCTCGCCGTGGCCCTCGGCAAGGTCCCGTTCGCGGGTCGGGTCCAGGTGATCGGCACGCCCGCCGAAGAGGGCGGCGCCGGCAAGGTGCGGTTATTGGAGGCCGGCGTGTTCCGCGACGTCGACGCGGCGATGATGATCCACGGCCGCTGCGGGACGCAGGTCTGGAGGCCGACGCTCGGCATCATCAAGGTGAAGGCCGAGTTCCACGGCAAGGCGACCCACGCGTCCTCTTGGCCGTGGCGCGGCGTGAACGCGCTGAACGCGGTCATCCAGCTCTTCGTCGGGCTCGACCAGATGCGTCAGCAGCTCCGGCCCGATGCGCGCGTTCACGGGATCATCGTCAAGGGCGGCGACCAGCCGAACATCATCCCCGAGTACACGCGCGCCGACTTCTACTTGCGGGCGCTCACGAAGGACTCTTGTCAGGAGCTGCTCCGGAGGTTCAAGGGCTGCGCTGACGGCGCCGCGGCGGCGACCGGCTGCCGCGTCGAGGTGACCGCCGAGCCGACCATCCACGACCCGATGAAGCCGAACCGGACCATGGCGGAGCTCTTCGAGCAGAACCTCGGCGTGATCGGGTTCCCGGTGGACCGGGACGACGGCGAGGCGGGCTACGGCTCGACCGACTGCGGCAACGTGAGCCAGGCTCTCCCGACGATTCACCCGTACATCCGCATTTCTCCGGACGGCGTGCCCGGGCATTCACGCGAGTTCGCGGAGTGGGCGCGCTCGCCGATGGCGCGCGACGGTATGGTGGCGGGGGCCAAGGCGCTGGCGCTCACGGCGCTGGACCTTCTCGCCTCCCCCGACAAGCTCGCGGCAGCCAGGGAGGACTTCAGGCGATGAGAGTGCGCGCGATGGCGCTGGGTGCGGTGCTCCTGGGCGGGGTCGTCACCGCGACGTACGGCGCCGACATCAACCTCACCATCGTCAACGTCGTGCGCCCGCAAGACGTCAAGATCTGGGAGCCCACGTCGATCGCCGCCAAGAAGGGCGATCGGGTGACGCTCCGGCTCATCAACAAGCACGCCGACGAGCACGGCTACGAGATCGCGGCGTTCGGGGTGAAGGAGGTCGTGGCCGGCGACAAGACGGCCTCGGTCAGCTTCACCGCCGACAAAGCCGGCGTGTTCCCGATCAAGTGCCACCTGCACCCGGCGCACGTGGTCGGGCAGTTGGTCGTCCTCGAGTAACCCCCGGTTGGCGCCGCGTCCCGGGGCGCTCGCCCTGCTCGTCTCCACTCTCGGGCTCGGGCTGGCGGTCGGGGCCTCGGGACAGCCGCCCGATCTCTCAGCAGGCGAGCGCGTGTTCCGTGACAACTGCGCCGTCTGCCACGGCGCCACCGGTGACGGGCACGGCATGGCCGCGTCTCACTTCAAGACTCCGCCGCGCGATCTCACCGAGGGCCGGTTCAAGTTCCGCTCGACGGCCTCCGGTCAGATCCCGACGGACACGGACCTCGCCCGGACGATCGTTCAGGGTATTCCCTCGACCGGCATGGTCCCGCAGAATCACCTGAGCGAAGCCGAGGTGCGGGCCGTGATCGCGTTCGTCAAGAGCCTGTCGCCGCGCTTCGCCGCGGCCGCGGCGCCCAAAGTCGTCGCGATCGCGTCGGCGCCCCCGGCGACCCCGGAGGCCGTCGCGCGCGGCGCCCGAGTCTACGTAAAAGCCGAGTGCGCCGAGTGCCACGGCAAGGAGGCGCGCGGCGACGGCCCGTCGGCCAAGGACCTGTCGGTCAAGCCCTCGGACTTGACGCGACGGCCCTTCAAGAGCGGCCCCGCCGCCCGAGACATCGTCCGCACGCTCCTCACGGGGCTCGACGGCACGCCGATGCCGTCGTACAACCAGGTCATCGAGGACGACGAGCTGTGGGACCTCGCCTACTGGCTCGACGCGCGAGGCGGGCCGCCGGAGACGACGGACGACGAACGCGCCGGGTGGCACGTGGTGCGGATGCACCAGCGGCGCAGCCGCTAGCGACTCCTGCGAGCCGCTAACGCTCCATCGCCGCCAGCACCTTCTTGGCCTGCTTCAGGTGATCGATGGCGTGAAGCCGCCAGCTGACGATCGCATACGCTTTCCAGTCGAGGTCCTCGACCCAGTGGAACGGGCTCGTGTTCCCACGGGCGTCATTCACGTTGACGACCATCACGAGCGGCGCCCGCGCCTCGGTCTTGAAGTCGGCCGGGACGGCTTTGAGAGTCCTCAGGACCTCCGCGTGCATGCGCGTGATCTCGTCGAGGAGCCACGGCCACGGCCGGAGGAGCGGCGCCTTGGACCGGAGGCTCGCCGGTATCGGTTCTCCCGGCGGCCGCTGTCCGGCCAGGAGACACCACAGCTCGTCGAGCCCCGGGCGGTAGGTCTCGACGACGTGATCCACGACCTCGTGGATCGTCCACTGGCCGGGGATCGATCTCCGCGCAGCCTGCGCCGCTGACAGCGGGAGCACGAATTCCTCGAAGGCGCGGACCGCGTCCGCGATCCTCTCGAGGATCAGGGGCAACGGGAGCTCCGTCGCCTTCGTCCTGAAGTATTCCCGCGCCTTCTCCTTCGCCTTCGCTTCGGCCTCTGAGCTCATCGTGCCTCCCGCGTGAGGTAGCGCAACACCGCGTCTCTCCACAGAATCGCGTCGCCTCCGCGACGCGGAACGCCGTCGGATCGAAGGTGAGCTGGAATTATCTTGACGAGGTGGTTCGGCGTCAAGCGCGACGCGCTGGGGGATCTAGGCGGACGCCGAGCGCCGGCGCTCCGCCGCGCGCTCGGCGTCCAGGCGCTCGAGCTCGACCGCCGAATGATCGGCGAAGGTCATCGTGGCGGCGATCGCCGGATGGCGCTCGCCGATGAGCCGGTGCATCGTCTGACAGATCCGCCGGTAGGACGGGTGCCCCTGCGGCGTCGTGCGCAGCTCGATCAGGTGCATCGCCTCGCGGGCGTTCATTTCCATGTAGAAGCGGACACGGTACGCCATGGACACCGCGTAGGAGGCGACCTCGGGCAGACCAGCCGTCTCGATCGCGTCGTGGAGCTCGGCCGACTCCTCCAGCCCGCGGTCCCAGTCCTCCGCCGCGCCCGCCTCGGCGATCGCCTCCGGCACGACGCGGCCGTGGCGCGGCGTGAGCCGCTGCCACTCCAGCGTGAGCAGCCGGTGCCGCTGCAGGTCACGGAAAGCCCCGTAGTCGCCCAGCACGTCGAAGCGGTACGACGTGCGCTCGAAGGCGCGCCCCGGCCGGTGGCGCCGGTTGCGCCGCTTGCCGACATACGCCGCCATTACCGCGTTGCGCTCGTCCGGCGTCATCGCGCGCGCGACGTCCAGCAGCTCGGCGTCGGGGCGGCCGGAGACGGCATAGAGTGCCGCCGCCACCACCTTCACCTCGCCGTCCGGATCGAAGTCGGTGAGCGTGACCTCATCCTCCAGCGCGGCCGATGGCGCCTTCTCCGCCGCGGAGTCCGCTTGCAGCAGCCGCCCGGCGACCTCCCGCATCTCCTTGCGGGTCTCTTCGAAGTACGCCGACCAGACGCCGCCGCGCTCGGGTACATCGACCCGCTTGAGGAACGCGGGGATGACCTTCCGCAGCTCGGCCAGCATCAGATCCGCATAGGCGCGTACCTCTTGCAACGGATGGGCGCGCATGCGCAGCAGGAGCTGCTCGTACGCCTGCCCGGTGCCGTAGATGCCGACGTTCGACGTCGTCGCCGCGGGCAGCATGCCGCGCAGGGTGTCGAGCGCCTTGGCCCGGATCGTCATGCGATAGACGGTCTCGGACTCGGCCGGGTCGCACGGGAATTTCCTTTCGTAGAACGCGCGCAGCTTCGGGAGCCAGGCCCGGTAGGTGTCGAAGCTTCGATCGAGCGTCGCCACGTAGCGCTCGCGGAGCGCGCCGGTCAGCTCGGCGGGGACGTGGTAGCGGTACCGGCCGTCGGGGCGGTCGTCGTAGGGGATGTAGCGGGTCGACTGCTCCAGGTAGGCCATGAGGCGGCCCCACTCCAGGACCTTGGTCAGGATGTTCGACGCGCCCTCGCACGCCAGGTGCACACCCCCGAGTTGGGCCACCGAGTCGTCGCCGTATTCGACGAACACGCGCTCGTAGAGCTGCTCGGCCCGCTGCGTGCCGGCGGCGTCGGGTGTCCCGACGGCGCCGGCCGCGGCCTCGAGGCCGCCGGTGCCGAGGAACTCGTCGACGAAGAGCCGGCGGAGCGACTTCGGCGAGCGGGAGTAGCGCGCGAAGAGGGCGCCCTTCACCACCTCCGGCAGGTTGACGAGCGCGAACACCGGACCGTCGAGATTGCTGACATACGGGGCGAGGGCAGCCCGCTCCTCACGGGTGAATTCGGCGGCCATCCTACGCCGATCGTATCAGATGCACCGACGCCCCGGGACATACCCGGGGCGTCGGGTGACAAGAACGTCCGCTACGCGATCGCGACCGAGTTCCGGGCGAACCGGTCGCGCCCTTGAGGGGCAGCGGGTTGAACGACCAGGCGAACTCGTACACCTTGTCGGCCGCCAGCTCTTCGAGGTCGAGGTTCTCGTTGATGAAGATCCCGTTCATAGTCAGCCAGATCGCGTGGCAGGCGAACGGTATGTCGTTGTCCTCGCCCGGCACGGCCTCGACCGGCCACGTATCGCCGCCCACGACCGCGACCTTCCGCTCGGCGAGCCACTTGCCGACCGTCGCTCCCGGCCCCGGGCAGCCCTTGTTGAACTCGGTATTGTCCTTCTTCCAGAGCTTGCCGTGACCCGTGCGGAAGAGAACCGCGTCGCCTTCACCAGGCTCGCGGGTGCCCTGGCGCTGCAACGTGGCGCGCACGTCGCTCATCGTGATCACGTAGCCGATCGGCAGGCGCTCCCCGCCTTTGACTGCGAGGACGTCGAGCAGGATCCCCCGGGTGAAGAACGGCTTCAGGTGTTCGATACCGAGCTTCTTGAGGCCGTAGGCGCTGCCGACCTCGTCCTGCGGCAGGCCGTTGTAGTAACGGATCTTGCCGTCGCCGGCGACCATGCCGATATGGCCGAGACCGTCGAACTGAGACCCGATCTGGCCGATCTCTCCCACGAATAGCTCGTCGTGATAGTAGAGGTTGTGCTTGCCGAACGGCCCCCCCGTCGGGGTGCCGGGTAGCACGACGTGGGCGCCGAGTCGCTCGCCGAACAGCGGAATGCCTTTCTCGAGCACGCGGCCGAGCTGGTAGACCTTGCCCGTCTTGATCAGGCGGGCCGCCTCCACGACCTTCGCCGGCGTCATCCGATTGTTCGCGCCGCGCTGATCCTGCGCTCCCCACGGCCCGGGCCACCACCGGGTCGCCAGAGGATTCGCGGTCTGCGCCTCCGCCGTGGCGACCTCGCCGGCGACACTTCCGGCCGCCATGCCCGCCGCGACTCCCGCGACGAACCCCGACGTGACGAAATCCCGTCGTGAGACGTCTCCGCACCGCGGCGTCTCGCCTCGATCATCGACCGCGTGCTCGCCGACGCCGTCGTCCTGGGGCTTGAAGTACTCCTTGAGCCAGCCGGGCTGCATCGCTCGCCTCCTCGTCGTTGAGTTCTCTTCACCAGCTCGGAGCTCGCAGAACCGATCCGATCACCCCTTTCGCATGTACGCGGGCACCTCCGACGTGAGGAAGTCTTCGCGGGGTGGTGCAAAGATGTCGATCACTTGCGTGTCCTCGGGGAACCACGCTTCGTGCTCGACGCCGCCCGGGATCACACCGAGGTCGCCCGGACCGCACGTGCGCTTCTCGGTCCCGAGGCGGAATTCCATCTTCCCCGACATCACCACGAACATCTGCTCGTGCGGGTGCTGGTGAGCCGCCGCGTGGACGCCCGCCTTCATCGACCACCAGACGACCATCTCCTTGTCGCCGACGAGGATCCGGCGCGAGATCGTGTCGGTGACTTTTTCCTCGGGGAGATGCTTGAGCGCGTGAAAGCCCCTCATGCTGGCCATGGGCTGACCTCCTTCGGAGTGTGGTGGCTCACGGTTTAATCGTCCGCGAGCGACCTGTCAAGTGACTCGCCCCGGGAGGCCGTGCTAGGCTCTCGCCTCATGACGCGCCTCAAGATCGGCTTCATTCCCATCGAGGGGGGTCACTACTACACGGAAGCGCTCGAAGAGGTCACGAAGGCCGAGGAGCTCGGCTTCGACTCGGTCTGGATGGAAGAGCACCACTCGGTGACGAACCATTACTGGCCCTCGCCGCTGGTGGTGCTCGCCGGCTTCGCAACGCGAACGTCGAGGCTGACGCTCGGCACCGACATCCTCGTCGCCGCGTTCCACAATCCCGTACGGCTGGCAGAGGACGCGGCAGTGCTCGACGTCATGTCCAGCGGGCGTTTCACCCTCGGGATCGCGATCGGCTACAAGCCCGACGAGTTCTCCCTCTACGGTGTAGAGCTGGAGAAGCGGGGGGCGCGGTTCGAGGAACAGCTTGCGATCATCAAGGGTCTCTGGACCCAGGAGCGGATCAGCTTCAAGGGCACGTACTACACCGTCGACGGACGCCTCGAGCCCAAACCCGTGACGAAACCCCATCCACCGATATGGATCGGCGGCTGGGGGGACATCACGCTCAGGCGCGCCGCAACGCTCGCCGACAACTGGATCCCCGGACCGACCGCTGATCTCAAGCGACTCCTCGCGGGCAAGAAGCGTTTCCTCGACAACCGCCGGGCCGCGGGCCGGAGCCAGCCGATCACGGAGTGGCCCCTGACCCGCGACCTGATCATCGCCGACACCGACCGAAAGGCTCGGGAGCTCGCCGAAGCGCACATCATGATCGCGTACCGCAAGGAATACGCCGGCGGCTGGCGCCATCCCTTCATCGACGCCTCGATCGCGACGGATCTGGACCGGCTGATGGAGGACCGCTTCATCATCGGCGGGCCCGATCAGTGTGTCAGGAAGATCCGGCGCTTCGTAGAAGAGTACGGAATGACTCATCTGATCTGCCGGATCTTCTTCCCGGGCATGCCGCACGAGCACATCATGCGCGAGCTCGAGCTGATCGCACGGGAGGTGGCGCCTGCGTTTTCATGAGGCACTGCGCGTAAGTGCGTGATATACTAGGCGCTTGCCTGGGCTTTCCAGGGGGAAAGGAGTGTGAGTGCGATTCCCCACGGTGCCTATCGTCTAGACCGTTCCTATCAGTGGAACTACACGCACCCTCCGGGGCTGCCGAGGGTACGCCGCCTGCCCCTCGGAACCGGCGGTAGACTCTTCGGCCACCTTCTCGACTCGAGCCTGGGCATCGCCGCGGGCCCCCTTCTGAACTCGAAGTGGGTGGAGGGCTACGCGCGGCTCGGCTTCGATGTCCTGACGTACGCGACGGTTCGGTCGGCCTTCCGGCCGGCGCACGCCTTGCCCAACATTCGTCATGTGGAAAACCGCGAGCAGGCGGCGGTCATCGCGCGACGCGCGGCCGGAAACGGCGATGCCACGATCGCCGTTTCCCTGGGCGAGCCCTCGATGGAGCCGGACGTGTGGCGCAAGGACGTTCGCCGGGCCAAGGAGCGCATCGGGCCCGGCCAGGTCCTGATCGTGAGTGTCATCGGCACGCCCCTCCCGGGCGGCGACGCCGAGACCCTCATTGCCGACTATGCCCACTGCGCCGCGTGGGCCGGCGAGAGCGGAGCCGATGCGGTCGAGGTCCACCTCGCGACGCCTGATCCGTTCGTCCCGCAAGCCCAGATGATCTATGAGAACGTACCACTCGCCGCGCGCATCCTCCACCGCGTGCGGACGACGGTCACCGTCCCGGTTCTGGCAAAGCTCGGAGCGTTCAGGACACCGCGCCTGCTCCACGAGACCGCGACCAAGCTCGCGCCTTGGACCAACGGCTTCGTCCTGGTCCACAGCATCAGCCGTAGGGTCCTGGACGACAAGGGTTCCCCTGCCTTCGAGGGGACAGGCCGCGAGCGCGCCGATGTCGTCGGGGCCCAGACCTTCGCGGTTGCATCGCGGCAGGTCGAGGAGATGCTCGCGTGGCGTAAGGCCGGCACCTGGGACCGCGCCATTCTCGCGGTCGGCGGAATCTCCACGGTCGAGCGCGCGCAAGACGTCCTGCACGAGGGCGCCGACGCCGCGCTCGTCGCGACCGCCGCTCTCTTCGATCCGCTCTTCGCCGCTCGCTTCCGCCAGACTCGCCACGCCGCAGTCGCCTGACCGGGTGCGCGAGGCGCGGGGCGGGGCGCGGTCCTCGCGACGACGGGTCCGTGTGCTAGGCTACGAGCCGTGCGTTGGCTGATCGTCCTTCCCTCCGAGCGGCCCGGGCTCATGGGGATGGACTTCGCCGATGAGCTGCGCGTCCTCGGCCACGAGGTCCTGACGTTCGCGTACCGGAGGGACAACCCGCTCTACAAGAACCGCGGGTCCAAGGCACCGTACCAGCGACTCATCCTGCGTCGTCTGGAGCGTACCTGCCTGAGCTGGAAGCCGTCGATCGTCCTCGTCTTCAAGGGCGGGCCGATCACGCCCGATGCGATACGCCGTCTCAAGGCCAGGAGCGACGCGCTCTTCGTCAACTACTTCCCCGACAACCCGCTCTGGATGTTGCCCTTCGAGTGCATCGAGCCCTACGATCTTTTCCTCACCAAGGACCGTCACGCTCTGCACAGCCTGCAGCAGGTCGGCCTCGCCAACGTCCGGTACATGCCGCTCTATTGCATCCCCGCCGACCACCATCCGGTCACGCCCACCGCCGACGAGCGCACGCGGTACGGCGCGGCCGTCGCGCTCGTCGGGAGCCACTACGCCTACCGCGAGCGCTTCGTGCTGGCACTGGCCGGCTATCCCCTGCGGATCTGGGGGGCCGGCTGGCGGCACGCGAAGGACCCGGCGGTGCGACGGATGATCGCAGGCGGGCCGGTGTTGGGACACGCGAAGCTGCTCGTCTACTCGGCCTCGACGGTGTCGCTGAACCACCATCATCCGATGAACGACATCCTGGGTACCAATACCCGCACCTTCGAGCTGGCCGCCGCGGGGGCGTGTCAGCTCGCGAGCTACCGGGAGGACCTCCCGAGCCTGTTCAAGCCCGGCGAGGAGATTCTCGTCTACCGGGACCTCAGCGAGCTGCGCCGCCACCTCGATCACTACATCGGCCGCCCTGACGATGCGCGCGCCATTGGTGAGAACGCCCGCCGCCGCGCGCTGGCGGAGCACACGCTCCGCCACCGGCTCGAAGAAATGCTGGATACCGTCGAGGCCATGTTCGGGAAACGGCCGTGAACGACTCTCTGGCGCAGAGCCTCACCTGCATCGAGTGCGGCGCCGCCCACCCGCTCACCTACCGCCTCGAGTGCGAGCGGTGCCGGGGCCTGCTCGAGCTGCGGTACGACGTCTCCCGTCTCCAGAAGGACGGGCCCGCGCTCCTTGCAGGCTCGGGGCTCTGGCGCTACGCGCCCGTCCTGCCCATCAGCGATCCCGCGCACCGGCTGACGCTCGGCGAGGGCGGCACGCCGCTGCTCGACTGCCCGCGGCTCGCCCGGGAACTGGGAGTGCGCCGGCTGCTCCTCAAGTTCGACGGCCCGAACCCCACCGGGACGGTCAAGGACCGGTCATCGGCGACGGCCGTCGCCGCCGCGCTTCGCTTCGGCTACCGCGCGACGTCGGTCGTCAGCTCGGGCAACGCGGGCTCGTCGATCGCCGCCTACTCGGCGCGCGCCGGCCTCCCCTCGCTCATCTTTGCCTACGAGCGGGCCTCGGCGCCGAAGCTCTTGCACATGGCGGCGACGACGGCGAACCTCATCATCTACAAGGGCGTCTACGACGACCTCATCACGATCTGGGACCGGCTCGTCGAGGAGCGTCTCTTCTTCGACTGCGGCGCGTCGCGCAACGCCTACAAGCAGGAGGGCAAGAAAACGCTCGCCTACGAGATCGCCGAGCAGACAGGCTGGGCGCCGCCGGACGTCGTCGTCGCCCCGGTCGCGGTGGGCGAGACGTTCATCGCGACGGCGCGAGGTTTTCGCGAGATGCACGAGGCGGGCTGGATCGCGCGCGCGCCGCTGATGGTCGCCGCCCAGGCGACGCGGGCCAACGCCGTCGCGCGCGCGTTCCGCGACGGCACGGCGATCACGCCACTCAAGATCGGCTACACCGTGGCGGAGGGCCTGGCGGCGGGCGATCCCGGCAAGAAGGGCGCGTGGGTCCTGCGGCTCCTCCGCGAGGGCAAGGGCCTCGTCGGCGACGCCGAGGATGAGGAGATCCTCGCGACGCAGCGGCGGCTCGCGCGGGTCGAAGGCATCTGGGCCGGCCCCACTGGGGTGGCCACGCTGGCGGTCCTCGCCGGTCTCATCGCGCAGAAGCGGCTCGACCCGGGGCAGACCTTCTGCGCGATCATCAGCGAGACGGGGCTGAAGACCGAGGCGGAGCCGCCGAGCCGGACCGGAGTCGCCTTCGACTACGACACGCTCCGACGCCTTGTCACCGAGCGTCTCGCCTAGGTGCCGCTGCCCCGCCGCTTCTACCTGCGACCGACGCGCGCCGTCGCCCGCGATCTGCTCGGCTGCATCCTCGTCTCGCGGCGCGCCCGCGCGGTCACGGCGGGCCGGATCGTCGAGACCGAGGCGTACCTCGGCCCCGAGGACGCCGCCTCTCACGCCGCGTTCAGGCCTGGCAGCCATGACCTCTTCTACGGCGAGGGCGGCTTCGCCTACGTCTACCTGAACTACGGGATCCACTGCTGCCTCAACGCGATCGCGGGCCGGTTCGGACAGCCGGGATGCGTGTTGATCCGAGCGCTGGAGCCCGTGCTCGGTCTCTCGATGATGGCAAGGCGCCGCCGCGTCGCCGCTCATTCCGCGCGGCTGGCCAGCGGCCCCGGCAATCTCACCCGGGCTCTCGGCATCACCCTGCGCGACAACAGAGCCGATCTCACGCACGGGCGCTTGACCGTCGAGCCGCCTGACGGGCTGCGCAACTTTCGTGTCGCGGTGGGCCCGCGCGTCGGCATCACACGCGCCGTTGAACTTCGCCTTCGCTTCTGGATCACCGGAAGCCGCTTCGTTTCACGTTAGCTCTCTGCGGGAGAGGGGGAGTTCGTCCCATCGGCGCGGTTCGACCCGCCGCCGTCGCCGCCGCGCCCGGGCCGCCCGACGCCGGCGCGGGGGAGCCGGGGTGCCCCGCGAGACCCGTGTAGTCAGCATCGCATCGGCTCGTGCATGACGGCAGGCCACTTCCGATTGCAGCCGTCGGGTCTCGCGGGGCACCCCGGCTCCCCCGCGCCGGCGTCGAGCGCCACGCGCCTCAGAGCGGATAGGGCACGAGCTCGCGCGCGATCTCGACCTCGCCGGCGAAGCGCTTGCGCGCTTCCTCGGCGAGCGCATCCACCTCGTCGTGATACTCCGCCCCGATGTGGGTGAGGATCAGACGCCGCACGCCTGCGCGCGCCGCGACTTCGCCGGCCTCTTCGGCGGTCGAGTGCGCGTGGCCGCCGGCACGGCCGCGGTCGCGCTCGGAGTACGTCGCGTCATGGACGAGCGTGTCGGCGCCGCGGGCGAGCGCGACCACGGCGTCGCAGGGCCTCGTGTCCGACGAGTAGACGACGCTCCGGCCCCGTGTCGCGTCCACCCGCACGGCAAAGTTAGGCATGGCGCCGTGCTCGTTCGGCGACGTCCGGACGCTGAGCGGGCCAAGATCGAAGGCGTGGGCGTCCTCCGCGAGCCCGATGGCGCGAACGGTGAGCGCGAACATGCCCGGACGCTCGAGCGTGCTGAACAGGCTGAGGAGGCTCCGCAGAGGCTCGACGTGTTCGGGCCGGCAATGGATGGTCAGCGGCGCCTGACGTCCGAGCACGGCCAGGTTCCTGACGAGCGCCGGCAGTCCGTACACATGGTCAGGATGGATGTGCGTGATGACGACCGAGACAAGGGCCTGCGGGTCGACGCCGGCGCGTCGGAGCTTCTGGACGGGGCTTCCGCCGCAGTCGATCAGCAGGGCGCCCTCGGGCACGACGACGACGATCTACGGAAAATAGAGCCCGCCGATTAGGGGCCGGTGCTCGGAGAGCGTGAGGTCGAGCAGCCTGGCGCCGTTCGGCAGTCGCTCGCGGGTGACGATGCGGACCACGCCGTAGTCCGCGTCGAGCCACACGGCCGGAACGTCGCGGTCGCCGGCGCGGGCGCCGATCACCACGATCGTCCGTCCGCCCAAACGCACCGCATGGCTCACGTCGTCCCGCACGCCGCGAGCGCGCCATTCCGCAAGCAGGTCGGCGGCGAGACGCTTCACCGGGACGAGCAGGTGCGTGAGGACGCGCACCGGCCCGGCGGCCGGGATCTCCGAGACCGTGCCGTCGGCCCGCCGGACCCAGACGCGATCGCCGACCGTGATCTGGACCTCGCGCTGGCCTTCGACGGTCTGCTCGAGGCGCTGGTGCTGCGGGAGCTTGAAGAACATGCGCTGCTCGCCCACGGACGACGGACCTCGCCCGCCCGGATGGTAGAGGGTGAGGTTCTGGTCGATGATGAGGTCGCTGACCCGGACGGCGGGGACCCGAGCGACGAAGGCTTCGACCGCAGCCCGGGCGTCCTGGCCCGCCGCGACGGGCACGCCCATGCTGATGGAGGCCAGCAAGAGCGGGAGGACGACGGCGCGCCCCACGGATGTGGTTATAATGCCGTAGATGTGCTGAACGCAAACTAAAGGAGCGCCTGTGCCGAGCGACACACTGAGCACCGGGATCCTGGCTCTCGTCTGGAACTCGGGTCCGATCGCCAAGGTCGTCCTCTTCATCCTGATGGTCTTCTCCGTCGTGAGCTGGGCGCTCATCGTGGAGAAGGCGTTCCAGTTCCGGCGGGTTCGCCGACAGACGCTCGAGTTCCTCAAGGTCTTCCGTGAGGCGCGGCGCCCGTCCATCGTGCACAGCGCGGCGCGCAGGCTCCGGCAAAGCCCGCTCGCTCAGCTCTACTTCGCGGCCTACCAAGAAATTTCGGGGATCCCCGAGGTCCTTGACAAGGTCCTCGATGACTTCGACGAAGGGCTCGGCGCCGAGCGGCTCGAGGCGGTGAGCCGTGCACTTCGACGCGCAGCCGCGCTCGAGATCGCTCGGCTCGAGCACTATCTCCCCTTCCTCGCAACGACCGCGAGCGCGACGCCGTTCATCGGTCTCTTCGGCACAGTGTGGGGCATCATGGCGGCGTTTCACGGGATCGGCGCGCAGGGCTCAGCAAGCCTCGCCGTCGTCGCGCCGGGAATCTCCGAGGCGCTGGTGGCGACGGCCGCGGGGCTCGGCGCCGCGATCCCCGCCGTCATCGGGTACAACTACTTCGTCAACCGCGTGAAACATTGGGCCGTGGAGATGGAGGGCTTCACGCTGGACCTTCTCAACCTTTTGAGCCGGCCCGCTGCCAAGGTGGGACGCACCGCCAAAGATGGCGTTTAGATTCGACGAGTCGCAGGGCCCGCGCCGGATCGGCACCAACCTCGCCGAGATCAACATCATCCCGCTCGTCGACGTCGTGCTGGTCCTGCTGCTGATCTTCATGTTGACGGCCCCCATGATGTACCGTGGCATCGACGTCAACCTGCCGAAGGCCACGTCGCGGCCGACGGCCGTAGAGGAGCGCTTGGTGCTGACGGTCACCAAGGACCAGTCGCTCTTCTTGAACGATCGCCGCCTGCCGGCCACCGGCCTCGAGGTGGCGCTCCGTCAAGCGTTCGCCAACCGGACCGACAAGACCCTCTACCTGAAGGCCGACGCTGGACTCTCCTACGGCGCGGTCGTGGAGACGATGGACCGCGTCCGTCGGGCGGGCATCGAGCGGCTCGGCATGGTGACCGAGCCGGCTCGGGAGCGCTGAGACCGCGACGGCGCTGCTGCCGTGGCTCTTCCCGCGAGCTTCCACGTTGGACCGGCGCTGGGCCGGCTGCGGCTTCCGCTGGCTCCCGCGCTCGTGTCGGCGATCGCCCACGCGGCGTTCTTCGCAGCCGTGATCCTCGGCGCCTCCATCTGGAGCGACTCCCGGTCAAAACCCGTCTACGTGGTCCTCACGCCGAGCACCGCGGCCGTCGGGTCCCCACGGGGTGTGTCCATGCCGCCGCGCGTCGAGGAGACGCCGACACCGAAGTCGCCCCCGGCCGAACTGCCGCGCCGTGAGCCCGCGCGCGACCTGCCATCGCGCGAACTGCCGTCGCGCGAGCTGCCGCCGCAGCGATCCGCCGGGCTGCCCGACCGGAGTCTGCCGACGCGGTCGCCCGCGCTGCCGCGTCCGGCCGACAAGGAACTGCCGGTCACCGCGAGCGCCTCGCCGTCAACAGCTCCGGCACCGGCTCGGCGCGAGGCGAGCGCGCCGCCGTCCCCGCCGCCCCCGCCGCTCGGAGCGCCGTCGGGCTCTGCGGTCGGCTCCGGCCCTCTCACCCTGAGCGTCTCCGACTTCCCCTACGCCTACTACATCCGGCAGATTCAGCAGAAGATCCAGGAGAGGTGGTATGGGCGGGCGATTCCCGGACAGCAGCCCTCCGTAGTTTTCGAGATCCGGCGCGACGGCAGGCTCAACGTGGTGACCATCGACAGGACCTCGGGCAATGCGTACTACGATCAGGTCGCGCTCCGGGCGATCAACGACGCGAGCCCGTTCCCGCCCCTTCCCGACGACTTCAGGAAGGCCGTGCTGAGAATCGGCCTGCAGTTCGTCTTCGAT
>QHSV01000396.1:3469-9375 GCA_003221655.1 Candidatus Rokuibacteriota bacterium | reverse complement strand
CACCAGGGTCACAGATAGTCGGAGAAGACGTCCAGCCGGATCGGGGACGTCATTCGCGCGTGAACACCGTGGGCCGCGCGACCTCGGTCCGGAGCGCCTGCAGCGCCTGTTCGACGATGGGCCGGCGCAACGCCTTCTCGTCGTCTGGGGAGAGGTCGGCACTCCCGAGCGGGTGGATGATGCCCGCGGCGGGCACGATGCGATTGGCGCCCACCATCACGGCCACCGGCGTCATGGTCGAGACCTGGACGGTCGGCAGCCCCGCACGCTCCAGCTCCCGGGCGATCGCTGCGCCGCAGCGAGTGCTCGTCCCTCAGGTGGACGTGAGGATGACGGCGTCGACGCCGGCGGCGCGCAGCTTCTCGGCGATCTCCGCGCCCATGCGCGCGCTGTGGGCGAGGGTAGTCGCGACGCCGACGGTGGAATAGACCGTCTCGTGGAGTTTGCCGATGGCGCCGCTCTGCTCGAGCTCACGCGCGACGTCGACCGGCACCAGGCGATGCGGGTCCTGCTTCACCCAGGTCGTGTCGTATCCACGATGCGGGTTGTCGTACTGCGCCGCGTCGAGACCCGCCTTGCCCTCGATGCTGTAGGCACCGTAGCGCGTTGCGTTCAGCGCTTCGATGCCGTCGGGGTTGCCCTTCGGCACCAGGCCGCCGTCGGTGACGAGCGCGATGGTGGCGCCCTCGAGCGTCTTGGCGAGACGCGGCGCGGCGACGGGCGGGAAGGCCGGCCGCGGGACCTCGCTCGCGAACGGCCGGCCCGCAAGCTTTTCGAGCAGCATGGCGACGGCGCGGTCGGCAGCGCTGGCGCCGGCCACCACGTTGCGCGTCACGCCACGCGCGAAGTAGCCCTCGGCGGTCGGGGCGCCGATCGCCTCGCCGCGCGCGAGCTTCGTGCCGAGCGCGACGAGACGTTTCACCTCGTCCAGCATGCGCGCGGCTTCGGCGCTCGTCTGCACGATGTAGACCTGACGACGGTGGAGCTCGACGCCGGGATTCTCCGCGTGCATGCCGGTCACGGTCGGAATCTTCAATGCCGCCTGCACGGCGGCGCAGAGCGCGCCGCACGCGACACCGTAGCGACCGGCCAGGAACGCGGGCCCCGCGACGACCAGGTCGGGTCGCGCCGCGGCCACCAGGGCGACCATCTCGGCCACCGCACGCTCCGCCTGCTCGGCGGCGTAGTTGTCGCCGCAGATCACTGTCGCCACGACCGTGCCCGCGTCGCCGAGCGCCTGCTGGACGGCGCGCGCGGCGCCGACGGCGCCGTCCACCACCTGCGGCCCGACGCCGGCCTTCTCCTCGCCGCCGAGCTGGCCGAAGAACTGGTTGAGGTAGCAGACCACTTGCATCGGCTTGACCGCCATCACCGCACCTCCGCCATGACCCTCGTGGACCCGACCTGCTCGATCGCGCCGCACAGCGTACCGTAGGTCGCGCGCGTCTCACCCAGGAGCCTCGGCGCGAGATCGTCGGCGCCGACGACGCGATCCATCGCGGGAAGCGTGAGCAGCTCCTGGCTGCTGCCCACGTTCACCAACGCGTCCACCCCGGGGAAATCGAAGAGGAGCATGCCCTCGGCGCTGCCGTCGGTCGACATGTCCTCGACGACCGCCGTCGTTTTCACGCCGAGCGCCTCGCACTGTGCCGCGGCCTGGGCCATGTCCACGTGCGGCGCGCCCCCGCCGATCTTGGTGAACACCGCGCCGTCGGCGCCGAGCGTGTGCGCGACGAGCCCGGCGGCGAGGAACGCCGAGCGTACGCGCTCGGGCTCGGTCGCCTGGGCGACGGTGACGACCACGCCCGCGAACCACAGGGTGCGGCCATGCTGCGCGTAGAGCGCGCGGATCATCGGATGGTTCTGGGTGGCCCAGGTGGTGACGCTGCGGCCCATGAAGCCGCGGAGCACGGCGCCGTCGAGGACCTCGTTCGGATGCACGATCGTCGGCAGCATGCGCCGCACCGGATCGCCGTAGAGGATGCCCTCGTCCAGGCCCGTCGGGCGCTGGTGCGAGTGAATCTGGAAAATGTAGGCCACGCGCGGCAGGTGGGCGAGCTCCGGCGGGACGCGCGGCGAGGGCGGTAGCGCGAATATCTCAACGCGGTTGGGCTCGGCCTCGCGGGCCGTCTGCGCCAGGCGCACCGCTGTCTTCAGCGCGGCGAGCCGGACGGCGGCGAGATAGTCCGAGCGCTCGGTGCCCGGCGCCGGCCACGCCGAGATGACGAGGTTGTGGGTGGCGCCGAAGGCCGAGAGCGCCGCGTTCGGCCCGGCCATGTCGATCACGGCGAGCGTGCCGACGCTGGCCGTCTGCTGATCGGTGGCCACCACCGCCACGCCCCCGAGCGCCAGCGTCCGTCCGTGGCCGGCCTTTGCCACGCCGCCGAGCACTCCCGGAAAGTCCTCACCGCCGTCGAGCTTCGCCCGCGGCGCGACGACGTCGAACACGCGCCCGATGCGGCAGCGCTCGCCCGGGTGCACGAGGTCGAGACGGATGCCCGTGAGCCGAGGATCGGCGGACAGGAGCGCGCGCAGCGCCTCGAGGTCGACCTCGAGGCGCTTGCCCACGAGACGCGTCGGGGAGGCGGCCACCACCTCCTCGACGTCGGACCAGCACAGCTCGAGCCGCATGCTCGACCTTATCCGATCAGGCTGCGCAGCTCAGGCACCACCCAGAGCGGGGTCCGTCCGGCCTCCACGCGCTGGATGTTGTCGAAGCCGTTGCGGTACGCCTTCGTCCAGTTGTCCCACGTCGGCCCGGCGCTGTGCGGCGTGAGGGTGACGTTCGGGAGTGAGAAGAGCGGGTGGTTCGGGGCCGGCGGCTCTTGCACCATCACGTCGAGGCCGGCGGCGGCGATCGTTCCCGACGTGAGCGCCTGATACAGCGCGTCCTCGTCGACGACGGGGCCGCGGCAGGTGTTGATGAGAACCGCGCCGCGCTTCATCATCGCGAACTCGCGCGTGGACATCATCTTACGGGTGACGTCGTTCAACGGTACGTGCAGGGTCACGACGTCGGATGTGCGAAGGAGCTCGGTGAAGAGGGCGAAGCGGACGCCGAGCGCGTCCTCCTGATCCTCGCTGAGCCGGAGGATGTCGAAGTAGCGAACGTCCATGTCGAAGCCCTGGACGCGGCGCGCGACCTTCTTGCCGATGTTGCCGAGACCGACGATGCCGAGCCGCTTGCCCTCGACCTCGTAGGTGCGAGTGGCGGCGAAGTCGCCGACGCGCCATTTGCCGGCGACGACGTTGTTGTGGTGGTACACGAGTTTCTTGAGCACGGCGAGCATGAGCATGACGGCGTGCTCGGCGACGGCGACGGAGTTGGCGCCACCGTTGTTGGCGACGGGCACACCGGCCTTGCGCGCGGCCTCGATGTCGACGCGATCGTAGCCCGCACTGGTCAGCTGCACGAGCTTCAGCTTGGGCGCGGCGCGGAAGAACTCGTTGCCGATGCCCTGGCGCGGCGAGCCCAGGTAGTACTCGGCGTCGACGGCGGCGTCGTAGAACTCCGGCTTACCTGGATCGGCGACGATCAGCTCCATGCCGGGTGGTAGCAGATCGCGCGCGATTTCCATGATGGGGGCGGGTTGGGGGGGCGTGAGGATCTTGGTCACGGTCTCCTCCTGCGGAGTTGGATGCGGAGCCGCCATAGTATAGTCGCCTCGCCGCTGGTCTGCTACTTGCGCCCCGGCTCTTCCTGGCGACGCGTGTCTACCCGAGGGTGCCCGTCCTGGACGGCTGGCCGCTGCTCTCCGCGCCCCTCGACGTCGCGGTTCTCTGCGCGCTGCTCGCTGCGCTGTGCGGCGTCGCGCTGGCGCCGCGCCCGCGATGGTGGGCGGTGGCGGCCACGGTCCTCGCCCTGATCCTGGCCGCCGACGACCAGTCGCGCTGGCAGCCCTGGTTCTACCAGTACGTGACCATGCTCGCCGCGCTCGCGGTCGCGCGCGATGTCGGCGACACACTTGCCGCCTGGCGCGCGGTGCTCGTCGGGCTCTACCTCTGGAGCGGCATCCAGAAGCTCAACGCCACTTTCATGACACACCTCTTCCCCTGGCTGATGGAGCCCCTCGCCGGCGTGCTGCCGGCGGGGGTGCAGCGAATTCTGTTGGCCGGCTGGATGGTGGTCCCGGTGATGGAGATCACGGTGGCCGTGGGCCTGCTCGTGCCGCGCCTCCGAAACGCCGCGGTGGTGGGCGCGATCGCGACCCACCTCGTCGTCCTCGGCTTGCTCGGGCCGCTCGCTCACGGGACCAACGCCGTCGTCTGGCCGTGGAACGCGGCGATGGCCGCGCTGGTCGCGCTCCTCTTCTGGAACGGCGGCCACGCTTCCGCACGCCACGTCCTCGTCCCACGCCGTCTCGGCGCCCCCGCCGCCGCGCTGGTCCTTTTCGGGGTCCTGCCCGCGCTGAGCTTCGCCGGCCGCTGGGACGCCTACCTCTCCGGCGCGCTTTACTCCGGCAACCTGAAGGTGGCGGCGCTCTCCGTCACCGATGCCGTGGCGGCGCGGCTTCCCGACGCCGCCCGCCGTCACGTCGCCAGGAACCGGATGGGCGCCAACGTGCTGGATGTCTGGGAGTGGTCAATGGGCGAACTGGCGGTGCCGTCGTATCCGGAGGACCGCGTCTTCCGCGCTGTGGCCCGCGACGTGTGCCGTCTCGCCGACGACTCGGCTGACGTCGTGCTCGTAGTCTTTGGTCGGCCGGGTACGCTCACCGGCCAGCGCGAGATCACCCGCAGCGACTGCGCCGCCCTCGGCCGGCCGGGAGCGTAGGATGCCGCTGCGTGGGCGCTTTGGCGTCCTCACGTTTCCAGCCCGAGCCGGACTCTACGCCGGGTCGCGAAACGCTCCGAAACCGCTGGAGGGATCGTCGAGCTGGTGGCAGACGCCATCCGCGCCAGTGGTTTCTGCGGTATGAGATTCGGGCACGTCCGCGCGTGGGCGACGACCGACTCTCTCAGATCGACTCCGCACTGGCGGCAGAGATAGCAGGCGTCGTTGATCTCGGTCCCGAGCTGCTCCGGCGTGTAAGTTCGGCGGCACGTTTTGCAGAGCGCCACCGGATGATCCGGACACAACTCGAAGAGCAACGATCTCAGTCGGACGAACAGCAACACGATGCGCGTATCGTCGTCCTCGAAGCACGAGCAAGTCAAGCCGGGCGGCAAAATAGTTCGGTGGAGGATGTGGATCTGGTGGATAACTCCAGGATGGCGCGTTGAGGTAAGCTGTGCCGCGAGGAGGAAGCCATGCTGATCGTCGATTCCCAGATCCACCTCTGGCAGAACGGCAAGATGAGCGCGCAGCATCGCCAGATCCCGACCTATTCGGTCGATGATGCGCTGGCCGAGATGGCCTCGGCCGGGGTCGATTGCGCGGTGATCCATCCGCCCAGCTCGCTCGGCGAGGCGGTCAACGTTCTCGCCGTCGAGGCGGCGCGCCGTCACCCCGGCAAATTCTGCATCCTCGGGCATTTCGACCTCGAAAGCCCGGATCGCGAGAGCATCGTCGCCCATTGGCGCGAGCGGCCGGGCATGCTCGGGTTTCGGTTCACCTTCAACCAGCCGCGCCAGAAGGCCTGGTGGACCGATGGCTCGCTCGACTGGTTCTGGGCGGCTTGCGAGAGGGCGGGACTGCCCGTCGGGCTCTTGGCCGGCGGCAACATGGCGGCGCTGGCGAGAATCGCCGAGCGGCATCCCCGTCTGAAGCTGCACATCGATCACCTCGGGCGCGGGGGCGGCGGCAGCGCGGGAACCGACGCCGCGGCCTTCGCCGATCTACCGGACATGCTTGCGCTCGCCAAGCACCCCAATGTCGGGGTCAAGATGTCGGGCGCTCCGAGCTATTCGAGCCAGCCTTACCCGTACAAGAACATCCACGGCTATCTGCGCCAGATCTTCGAGGC
>QHSV01000396.1:0-3357 GCA_003221655.1 Candidatus Rokuibacteriota bacterium | reverse complement strand
ACCATGGAATCGTGCGCCCCTTACAACTCCGGCCTCAAGAACGGCGCTACCTCGTCCCCAGACGCCAAGATTCTCTCTTCCGGGCGGACGGTGACGGTCCGGCCCACCGAGATCGACGACATCCTCTACAACCCCGGCATGGGGTTCGCCGACTTTCATTTTGAAATCGGGGTTCCCCTGTCGTCCAGCCAGCACCCTCGCTCGACCGTCGCCTACATCCGCTGGTCCTGGGCCTACCTGGAGCCTGCCGAAGGGCAATACGACTTCGGTCGCGTCGACAGCGTCGTCGAGCAGGCGAAGGCCATCGGGGAGAGGCTCGCATTCCGCATCATGACTGAGCCCAAGATGCCCCAGTGGCTGTTGGACAAAGGAGTGGCGAGCGTCAAGGTAAGCGGCGGCATTTTCCCCGACTACAACAACCCCATCTTTCTCGACTACCACGAGAGGCTCATCAGGGCCTTCGGGGAGCGGTACGCGGGCTCAGCCGACATTGATCACGTCGACATCGGCTCGGTCGGCTGCTGGGGAGAGTGGAACACCGCCTGCTGTCAGGCGGCGGTGAAAGAACTCTGTAAGCGGTATTACCCAACCGAGGCCAACCAGATTGCCATCGCCGACTCGTACTTCAAATACTTTCCCAAGACGCCCCTCGTAATGCTGGTCGGCGGCCAGCTCAAGTACGCGGTCTCTCGTGGAGCTGGCTGGCGCGGCGACTGCTTCGGGGATTACGGCATGTTCGGGCCCAGCTGGAACCACATGGAGCACGTCTACGAGCCAGCCGCCCAGGACCCGGTGATCGGCAACGCGTGGAAAGCCGGACCCATACAATTTGAGGCCTGTGGCGTGATGCAGGACTGGTACGACAAAGGTTTTGACATCGACCTCATCCTCCGCAAGGGACTGGAGTGGCACATCTCGGTCTTGAACGCCGGATACGCGCCCGTGCCAGCCGCGTGGAGACCGCGCGTGGATGAGTTTTTGAAGAAACTCGGATACCGGATCGTGCTCCGCGAGATGACCCATCCTGCAGAAGCGAGGCCTGGTGAAACGCTGCTCCTGCGATCACGGTGGCAGAACGTGGGAGTTGCTCCCTTCTATCATCCCTGGCCGCTCGCATACCGCCTCCGGTCCAGCTCAGATCAGGTGGTGGCCCAGTGGGTGAGTACCGTCGACCTCATGCGTTGGCTGCCGGGCGCCCATGAAGTCGAGAGCATCGTGGCGGTGTCCCACCAAGTTCCGGCCGCGACCTATTCCCTCGACGTGGCCATCCTGACCCAGGACGGCAGTTCCGCTCACGTCGAGCTTGCCATTTCCGGAAAGCGTGCGGATCGATGGTACCCGGTATCCAAGCTAACGATCCGCAACTGAGCGGCGATGTCACTGCAGAGCGTGGGCGCCGCGGCAGCGGACGGACGACGCGGTCCTGACGACGCTGTTTGGGCTCGGCGTATCCGCGGGCGTGACCGAGAAGGGCCTTTATGTCGCCGACGCTCCTGGAGATAATCGGCGAACCCGGTGGAGGTGCGATATGGCACGCGACGGCTATCTGATCCTCGACAGCGACCTTCACATGATGGAGCCGGATGATCTGTGGGCCCGCTACCTAGAAGGCCCACATCGAGCGAGCCCGCCGCGGTTCTTCGGCGGACAGCAGCGAACACTCAGCGAGAGCACCGAGGACAAAGGCAACGCCGATACCATCATGGGGATGGAGGTGCAGGGGCTGGCGATTCCCGCGCATGCCAAGGCGACGGCCGCCACCGCCTCCAGCCGCGAGTTGCGGCGCCGGAGCCGCGCGCGGCACCCACACTTCCAGATTGCGCGCGGGCGCGGCTTCGACCCGGACTCGACCCTGACCGCGATGGATATCGAGGGCGTCGACGTCGCCGTCATGTACGGCACCCGCGGGCGACAGATCTTGATGCACGACGATCTCGCGCCGGACTACGCCGCGGCGCTCGCGCGGGCCTACAACAACTGGGCGCACGACTATTGCCAGAGCCAGCCGCAGCGGCTGAAGTTCGCCGCCCAGGTGGCGATGCACAGCATCCCGGCGGCGATCGATGAGGCGCGCCGATGCATCAGGGAGCTTGGCGCCGTCGCCATCATCGGAACCCCGAACCCGGTCAACGGCCAGCATCTGCACGACGAGGCGTGCGAGCCGCTGTGGAGTGCGCTGGAGGAGCTCGACGTGCCGATCGGATTCCATCCGACCGGCAACACCTCGCTCAAGGACGATGCGGGGCGCCGCTTCGTCGGCCACGCCAACTTCCACCCGATCGCCCATGCCATTCGCAATCCGGTCGAGCTGATGGGGGCCATCGCCAGCATGACCACCGGCGGCATCCTCGAGCGACACCCCCGCCTCCGCTGCGCTTTCCTCGAAGGCACCGCCGGATGGCTCTACTGGTGGCTGTGGCGGCTCGATGACCAGTGGGAGAAGTTCGGCCCGGGCTGCGAGCATCAGCTGTCGATGCTGCCCAGCGAATATTTCAAGCGCCAATGCTACATCGCGCTCGATGTGGACGAGGAGCCGGCGGTCGACGTCGTCAACAAGATGGGCGCCGACTTCTTCGTAGTCTCGACCGACTATCCGCACTCCGACGGCGCGTTTCCCGAGGCGATGGAGCAGTTTCTCGGGCTGCCGTTCCGCGATGAGGTCCGCCGCAAGATCCTCTGGGACAATTGCGCGCGTCTCTATAACATCGACACGCCGGCGGCCGCCTTGACGAAGGACGCCAACCGCGTCTCTGCGGCCCTGGACTAGGAATCCAAGCATGATCACACAGTTTGGCAGCCTGTTCGCTGGCCACGTCGATCTGGACGACGAGGGGCTGGACGGCACCCCGGCGAACGACCGCTGGCTCTCCGACGAGCATCTGGCGACGGTGTTTCCGAAGAGCGAGGCGATCGCGAAGCTGATGGACCGGACCGGCTATGACACCTTCTGGCTGGCCGAGCACCACTTCCAGCGCGAAGGGTACGAATGCATTCCGAACATCCTGATGCTGGCCCTGCACCTCTGCCACATCACGAAGAGAATCAAGATCGGCTGCGGCTTCAACATCGCGCCGATGTGGCACCCGCTGCGGGTCGCCGAGGACTACGCCACCGTCGACCGGCTGACCGGGGGCCGGGTCATCTTCGGCGTCGGGCGCGGCTACCACACGCGCGAGGTCGAGACTTTCGGCGCACCGCTGCTCGACCAGGACGCCAACCGCGAGCTGTTCGAGGAGCAGGTCGAGATCATTTTCAAGTCGTTCAACCAACGCGCCTTTTCGCACCAGGGCAAGTACTACACGCTCCCGCCCCAGGTGCCCTACCGGGGCTACGACCTCCAGGAGATCACGCTGGTGC
>QHSV01000395.1 GCA_003221655.1 Candidatus Rokuibacteriota bacterium | reverse complement strand
GCCCTTGAACGCGTTGTGGTCGGGGACGCGGTTGTACTTCTCCTGGAACCGCCGGCTCATGTCGACCATCAGCGGCACCGGCGATCCGGCCGTCAACCCGACGTGGCACTTGGCCCCGTTGACGGCGCCGCCGCCGGGCGTGATCGTCGTCTGCGCGCAGAGCGTCGTCTCGCCGACGGGCTCGACCGCCAGCCCCATCTTCCGGAGCTGGATCATGAAGCGCGCGTTCTCCTCCTCGTGGTTGTAGACCATGACATGGGTGGCGCCGGACGCGCGGACCTTCGTCAGCTCGGGCGTGAAGTCCGCCTGCTGCACCTCCGTCGAGATGTCGACGACCGGAACCTTCCCGTGCTCCTTCAAGAACTGCACGAACATGTCGTGGCCGCCCTTGCCGAAGGCGTTGTTCACCCAGATGAGGGCGATCTTTTCCGCCTTGAGGTCGTCGAGCATCCAGCGGACCTGCTTCGCCATACCGGTGTCCTGGGTGAACGAGGTCAGGAAGATGTTGTCGTTGCCCTTCTGGGTGATGATGATCGACTCCGAGCCGGTGAACTGCGGCACGCCCGCCTGGCGCGCGATGTCCATGTTGGCGACCGTGCTCGAGCTGTACACGGTGCCGAAGATCGCGAAGGGCTTGTCATTGAGCACGCGCCGCATGACGGCCACCGAGGTCGGCGGATCGGTCTGGGTGTCCTGCACGGACGTCTCGAGCTTCATGCCGAGGATGCCGCCCTTCTTGTTGATGTCCTCGACAGCCAGGTTGACCGCGTCGCGCCACATCGCGCCGACGCTGGCGCCACCGCCCGTGATCTCGGCGACGATTGGCAGCTTCCTCACGCCCTGAGGGCTCGCCGGTGTGACAGCCATCAGAGTCAACAGCGCCGCGAGGAGTGGCTGCACCGTTCGGGCTGTTCGCATGGAACGCTCTCCTTGACTCGTTGTCTACCGCGCGATCCCGAAGGCGGCCGCCTTCCAGCGCGGGTCGTCGGACGTGTCGAGTCGGTCGCGGACCCGCCGCAGGAGCCGGCCCGCTGCTGTCTCGCTCCAGAACCAGCGCGCGATCTCTTCGCCGCCCGCGGCCGGCTTCATCGCCAGGTGGCCCTCGAAGTAGAGGGCCTTGAGGTCGTCGGCGCAGTAGCGGACGAAGTTCGGCAGCGGCACCTCCGGCGGCCGCTCGGCCATGTCGACGTCCTGGCCGTCAGCGAACCCCTCCAGGAAGCGCACCACGCCGCGAAACCTCGTCGCCGGGATCCCGGTGAGCCCCAGCAGGGTGCGGCCGCCGCTCTTCTCGAGCCAGCGCTCGTGGTACCGGCGCATCTGCGTGGTCTCCATCGCGGCGTCGTCCGGCACCTGCTCGGCCGGCGTGATGCCCGACGCCTGCGGCGGCGCCGGCGGCTGAGCACCGGGCTCCGCGTCCTCAGGAAAATCGTGCAGCACCGGCCCGGCCGGCTCGAGCAGGAGGTCGAGGGCGGCGCGGAGGACACGGTGCTGCAGCTCCGGGTCGTCGGGGCGACCGAGCGCGTGGCCGAAGGGGAAGGGCACGTAGAGCGCTCGCGGCGGCTTCACTTTCTCGGTGTGCTCGCGAACGAGGCTGATCGAGGTCGTGGAGATGCCCGCGAGCTCCAGGGCGCGCGCCAGCACACCACCGGTGTGCGTGCAGTTCGGTCAGGTCGGCGTGATGAGCGCCACGTCCACACCCTCGGCCGCGAGCCGCCGGCCGACTTCGGGACCGGTCTCGCTCTCGATGCGGGCCGCGTCGCGCTGGGCGCCCATGAACGAGCAGCAGTAGGGCGCCAGCCCGCCGAGCTCGCCCCGCGCGACCAGCTCGCGCAACCGGTCGATCGGGAACGAGATGTTGATGTCCCGCATGATCGCCACGCGATCGAAGCCGATGCTCGTGTGGCTCTGGACGATGTCGGTCGTCGGCGTGTCGGAGGGGATCACGCGATACGTCTGGTCGCCGGGCGAGAAGGGCCGATCGCCGCGGACGTGCAGGCCGGCCGTGGTGACGATGGCCAGCCGGGACGCGACCAGTGGCTTCCCGGGGCGCACGAAGGGCGCTGTGTCGTTGACCTGTGCGGGGAAGGTCAACAGGTTGTTACGGGAGATCTGCGGCAGGCGGTCGAGTCGTGGCATCGCCGGTCAGGGACCCTGATACTGCCCGGCCGCGGACGCGCAGTCAAGAACGCTCGTCCGGCTGCGCGGGCCCGTCGAACCCCAACGACTCGCGCTGTGAGATCATCCTGAAATGAACATCCTTCTTGTCTCGATGCCGGATTCGTTCGAGCACATGCCGACGGTCGGGATCCGCATGCCGAACGGCGCGCTCAGCGCACTGGCCGGCAACGTCGACCCCCATCACCAGGTCGCCGTCGCCGACCTGATCCTCGTGCAGCGCGAGGTCCGGCCGACCGTCGAGCGCCTCGTCCACGAATGGCAGCCCGCGCTGGTCGGCCTGTCGGTCATGACCTTCCAGCGGAAGACGGCGCTCCGCATCATCGAGCTGGTGCGGGCGCTCCGTCCGGGCGTGCGGATCGCAGTCGGCGGCTACGACCCCAGCCTGGCCCCCGAGGCCTACACCGATCCGACAGCGGCGGTGGACTTCATCGTGCGCGGCGAGGGGGAGTTGACCTTCCGCGAGCTGGTGCGGGCGCTGGAGAGCGGGGGTGGTTTCGAGAACATCGCGGGCCTCTCCTACCGCGCGGGGGACGGATTCCTCCACAATCCGGACCGCCCGGTCTACGGCATCGCCGACGGCGAGATCCGGCTGCCGAACCGGGACGCCCGTGTCCTTCGCGACTACGCGTTCCTCGGGCGACCGGTCGATGTGGTGGAAACCTCGCGGGGCTGCACGTACGACTGCAGCTTCTGTTCAATAATCGAGATGCGCGGCCGGAACTTCCACACCTTCGCCTTCGACCGGGTCCTGGCGGACATCCGCGACGCCCGCGATCACGGAGCGCGGGCGATCTTCCTGGTGGACGACAACATCACGCTGAACGTCCGTCGGTTCGAGGCCCTCTGCCGGGCCATCATCGACGCCGGCCTCGACGACCTCGAGTACCTCGTGCAGGCCATGACGTCGGCCATCGCCGCTCACGGCACCACGCTGGCGCCGCTCATGCGCCAGGCGGGCTTCCGCTACGTCTTCCTCGGGATCGAAAACATCCTGGACGACGATCTCCGCTTCCTCCGCGCCCGGGCCAAGAACGCTTTGCGCGCGAACGGCAAGGCCCTGGGCAATGCCACGACAACGGCGATCGAGCATCTCCACCGGCATGGGATGTACGTGGTGGGCGGCCTCATCGTGGGTAATCCTGACGACACCCGGGAGTCGATCGAGGCCAACCTCGCCTTCGCCCGCCGCTGTGTGGACTACCCCTACATCCAGCACCCCACCCCCTACCCGCGGACGCCCATGACCAGGGAGTTCCGCGAGCGGGGGCTCGTCATCAATGAGAACCTCGAGGAATACGACGGGACGACCGCTGTCGTCCGAAGCGAGCACGTGGCGGCCGACGAGATCGAGTTCCTCCGATGGCGGGCAGAGCGCTGGATGAAGGTCCGCCACATGCGGGCCGTCCTGAAAGCGAGGCCGGGATTCTTGCTCCGGAACGGGCGCAAGATGCTCACGCACACCTTCCGCGGCGGGAGCTTCGTGAAGGCGCTGCTCGGGCTCGAGGACGAGCGAAGGGCGTTCGCGCGATACCGAGCGATCCGGAAGGCGGAGCGCCTGTACGTTTAGGGTGCGGGTCGCGCTGGTGAGCACGCTCATCATCGGCGTGGGGGCAAGCCCGGGCCTCTCGGCCAGCTTCAAGGTCGACCCCGCCCAGAGCTCGCTGGTCTTACAACTCTTCAAAGACGGCGTGGCGGCGCGGCTCGGCCACGACCACGTGGTCCACGCCAGCGCGTTTTCGGGCATCGTCGCGTACGATCCGCGAAATCCTGAAGCGTCGTCTATCCAGGTGGCGGTCGACGTCAGGTCGCTGATCGCCGACGACCCGGGCACGCGCCGCAAGTTCGGGCTGGCCGGGGAGCCCTCCGCGAGTGATCGAGCTGAGATCGACAAAGCGATGAAGGGCGACGGGCAGCTCGCCGCCGCACGGTTCCCGTCGATGACCTTTACGTCGACCGCGATCGCGACGCAGCCCGATGGCCGTTTTCTGGTCACCGGCCGCCTCACGATCCGCGCCGTCACGAACGAGCTCACGTTTCCAGCCCAGATGAGCGTGGAGGGCACCCAGCTCCGGGGGCGCGCCCAGCTGAAGTTCAAGCAGAGCAGCTTCGGCTACCCGCCCTATAGCGCCCTGCTGGGCGCCATCAAGAACAAGGACGAGGTGATTCTGCACATCGACCTCGTGGCAAAGGCTCCTTGACGGCGTGCCCGCCGCGGGGCAGGATTGCCCGGGGCCAGCGGGTGCTCGCGGCCCGCCAAAACCATGATCACCGACACGGTATCGGCAGCGACCACACCGTTAGAGGTTGCCCGCGGGCTCGCGCCGAGTATCCGGAAACGGGCCGCCGAGATCGAGGCGGCGCGGAAGCTGCCTGCCGATCTCGTCATGGACATCGCCAACGCCCGATTGTTCAGGGTGGCGCTGCCGGAGGCGGAAGGCGGTCTCGGCGCCGACATCGTCACGACGCTGCAGGTGATCGAAGAGGTGGCGCGGGCCGACGGCTCGACCGGGTGGTGCCTGGCGATGGGGATCAACACCTTGCGCCAGAGCGCGCAGTTCGCGCCCGAGGTCCGGCGCCAGATCTTCTTCAGCGATCCGGTGGGCATCTCGGCGGGGTCAGCGAACCCGCGGGGCCGCGCCGTCGCCGTGCCGGGCGGCTACCGGGTCACCGGGCACTGGTTCTTTGCCAGCGGCTGCATGCACTCTTCGGCGCTGCACGGCGCCTGCAAGGTCTTCGACGGCGACGAGCCCCGGCTGCGGCCCAACGGCGATCAGGAGGTGCGGATCGCCTACTTCTATCCGAAGTCGATCGCCCGCATCATCGACACCTGGGACGTCAGCGGCCTGCGGGGCACCGGCAGCCACGACATCGAGGTCGCCGACCTCTTCGTGCCCGACGAGCGCACGTTCTCGGCGCTCGATCTGCGCGCGCGCGTCACCGGGCCGATGAACCGCATGCACGGGTTCGACCTCGCGGGCTGCAGCTTCTGCTGCGTCGGGCTGGGCGTCGCCCGCGCCGCGATCGACGAGTTCGTCGAGCTGGCCCAGGTCAAGGTGCCGCGCTCGTCCTCCGAGCTCCTGCGCGATCGGGCGATCGTGCAGGCCAAGATCGGCGAGGCCGAGGCGGTGCTGCGCTCGGGCCGGGCGCTGCTGTTCGACGTCGTCGAGGACATGTGGGAGACCGTGCTCGCCGCGCGGCCGATCACGGAGCGGCAGCGCGCCGATCTGCGTCTGGCGATGACCCACGCCGCCCAGAGCGCCGGCACCGCCACGCACATGGTGTGCGCCGCCGCCGGCACCACGTCGATCTTCACGAAGAGCCCGCTGGAGCGTTACGCGCGCGATGCCGAGGTCGTCACCCGCCACAATCAGCTGCAATTCGTCAACTACGAGGCGGTCGGTCGCACGGTGCTCGGTCTCGAATCGAACAGCCCGCTGTTCTAGGCCGAAGGGAGAGGGCATGTCAGTGACCCGAGACGAGATTCGTGAGGACAAGGCGGCCGAGCCGGGAGGGACGACCGTGTCATCAGGAAAAGTCGAACTGGTCGAGATTCTCCGGAAGATGATCCTCATCCGCGAGTTCGACCAGCTCGCGATCGAGCTCAGAAAGGCCCGTCGGATTCACGGAGCGCTGCATCCCTACGTCGGCGAAGAGGCGGTGGCCGTCGGCGCGTGTGCCGCGCTACGCCCGGCCGATCGCATCACCAGCACCCACCGGGGTCACGGGCATTGCATCGCCAAAGGGGCCGACATCAACCGGATGATGGCCGAGCTGTTCGGCCGGGTCGACGGCTACTGCAAGGGCAAGGGCGGCTCGATGCACATCGCCGACTTCGCCATCGGGATGCTCGGCGCGAACGGCATCGTGGCCGGCGGCATGCCGATCGCCTGCGGCGCCGCGCTGGCCGCCCAGCTGGAAGACGCGGGGGGCGTGGCCGCGTGCTTCTTCGGTGACGGCGCCACCGGTGAAGGCGAGTTTCACGAGACGCTCAACATCG
>QHSV01000394.1 GCA_003221655.1 Candidatus Rokuibacteriota bacterium | reverse complement strand
CCGACGCGGATCACGCGCTCGCCCCTGGCTCCGCGCGCCACCACTTCGCCTTCGAGCGCCGCGAGGACCGCCGGATACTCGGCCGAGGGGTCGGCGTGAGCGATCGAGCCGCCGATCGTGCCGCGCGTGCGGATCGGCAAGTGCCCGACCCAGTGCGTAGCTTCCTTCAGAAGCGGTAGGCGCTGGGCCACGATGGGCGAGAACTCGATCGTCCGCTGGCGCGTCATGGCGCCGAAGCGGATCTGGCCGTTGTGCTCGCGGATGTAGGCGAGCGAACCGATCCGGTTCAGATCCACGAGAGCCGCCGGCCGGGCCAGGCGGAAGTTCAGGAGAGGCATGAGGCTCTGGCCGCCGGCCAGGATTTTGGCGTCGCCGCCGTAACGCCCGAGCTCCGCCAGTGCCTCCTCGAGGCTCTTCGGGGCGTGGTACTCGAATTTCGGCGGTTTCATTATAGCGATGTCCTCGAGGCCGGCCTGGACCGAGGGTGGCCTGAAAAAGAAGCGAGTGGCTCCGGCACGCCTGCTCTCACTGGGGGCGCTCCTGCACGGTGGGGCTCCGTTGCGCCTGATCAATCGCCTTCCATAGTTTCGACGGGGTCATGGGCAGCTCGTTGATCCTGATCCCGAGCGGCGCCAGCGCGTCGCTGACGGCGTTCGCGATGACCGCCGGCACCGTCATCGACGACGACTCGCCGAGCCCTTTCGAGCCGAGCGGCGTCAGCGGCGACGGCGATACCACATGCGCGATCTCGATTTGCGGCGCCTCGCTCGCGGTCGGTACCAGGTAATCCATGAAGGTCCCCGTCAGCAGCTGTCCATTCTCGTCGTAGGCGAGCTCCTCGTACAGCGCACCCCCCAGACCGTGGAGCGCGCCGCCGTAGATCTGCCCCTCGGCGATCATCGGGTTGATGATCGTGCCGGCGTCGTGCACGGTGACGTAGCGGAGGATCTTGATCGCGGCGGTCTCCGGATCGACCTCCACCGCCATCACTTCCGCGATGAAGCCGTAGGTGTTGGACGAGTTCACCCGGTCGTCCGCGTCCACGGCTTTCGCGACGGTGAAGCCGAACACCGCCGTCGCCTGGAGCCCGGGCTCCATCCCCTCGGGCAACGACTCGGTGTTCCAGTGAGCCCGGCCCGCCAGGTCCTTGATGGAGTACGACGGGCCCTTGCCGCCGCGGAGACGCACGGCGCCGTCCCGGAACTCGAGAGAGGGCGCCGGCAACTCCATCAGGTGCGCCGCGTAGTCCACGAGCTTCGCCTTGAGTTTGCGCGCGGCCAAGGCGACGGCGCTCGTCCCCACGGAGCCGAAGCGGCTCGAGTACGTTCCCGACGAGATGGACCACACGCGCGTGAAGGTGTCCATCTCGTCGACGACGGTGACGTCCTGGGGCACGAGCCCGAGCTCGTCGGCGACGATTTGGGAGACGACGGTCTGATGGCCCTGGCCCTGGGGCGTCGTGCCGAGGATCGCGATGACGCGGCCGAGCGGGTCGATCTTGATCGTCGCCGAATCCACGGCGCCCGACTTCGCCAGGTACTCGGGCTTCGCGCGGAACTGCGGGTCGAGCGCCGTCGCCACGTAGCCCATGTTGGATACCGACGGGTCGACGGCGAGCGCAAGCCCGATCCCGACGTAGCGCCCCGCGGCCCGCGCCGTCGCCTGCTCGCGCCGCAGCTCGTCGTAGCTCGCGAGCTCGAGCGCGAGGTCGAAGGCGGCCGGATAGTCCCCGCTGTCGTAGAGCCCGCCGCTCGGCGTGCGGTACGGAAACTGATCGGGCTGGACGAGATTCTTCCGCCGCACCTCGACCGGATCGAGGCCGAGATGGTCGGCGAGCCGGTCCATCATGCCTTCGGTCTCGAAATAGAGGTGGCCGCACGCGTAACCGCGATTGGGCCCGGTAAGGCTCTTGTTGGTCATGACCACAGAGGCATCAACTTCGAGATGCTGGAAGCGATATGGGCCAACAAAATTTCCGGTGGGACGAAAGCTACAACCCGGTTCCGGGCTGCGGATGTAGCCGCCTACATTATCAAGCCACTTGAACCGCATGCCGAGGATCGTCCCGTCTTTCCGTGCCGCCACTTCACGATACGCGACGCGATCCGTCCCACTCGACGACGCCAGTAAATGCTCTCTCCGGTCCTCGATCCACTTGACCGGCACCCCCAGCCGCTTCGCGGCGAGCGCGATCAGCGCGATGTACGGGTAGATCGACGACTTGATGCCGAAGGACCCCCCGATGTCGGCTGGCACGATGAAGCGCAGCTTGTTCTCCGGCAGGCCCAGAACGCGCGCCGTCAAGGGGTGCATGATGAACGGGCCCATGAAATTCGACCACACGGTGCACACGCCATCGAGCAGGTCCCACCGGGCGATGACGCCGTACGTCTCGATCGGCGTCGATCCGTACTTCGGAAAGGTGAAGCGTTCGTTGACGACGACGTCGGCGTCGCGAAACGCCCGATCGGGGTCGCCATAGACCAGCCGGCGGTTCCCGGCCAGGTTCGACCCGACGGCCTCGTGGAGCACCGGCGCGTCGGCCTCGAGGGCGCGCTCGGGATCGACCACGACCGGGAGAGGCTCGTAGTCCACCTGGACGAGATCGGCGGCATCCTCGGCGATGTAGCGATTTTTCGCCACGACGACGACCACCGGCTCTCCCACGAAGCGGGCCCGGTCGGTCGCCGCGCAGTAGTAGTGAATCGGCGCCGTGACGCCGACCGAGAATGGCTTGGTGTGCCGGGCGACATCCTCGCCCGTGATCGCGCCCACGACGCCCGGAAGGGCCAGCGCCGCCGAGAGGTCGTACCCGCGGATCTTCGCGTGGGCCAGCGGCGAGCGGACGATCGCCGCGTGGCAGGCGTTCGCGACCGGAGGGTGATCGTCGATGAAGGTTCCGCGGCCGGTCAAGAGCCGCGCGTCCTCGACGCGCTTGACCGACCTGCCGATCCAGCCGAGACCCGTTCCCTCCACGTGGCCTGGCCCGCTACCCGCCGGCCAGGACGAACGGCACGCCGGCGTTCTTCGCCACCGCCTGCAGCTGCGCCATCAGATCGTCGGGAATCGGCACGCCGTTCTCGAGCCGTTCCCGCTTCGTCTTTCGTTCCGGGTCCCCGGCGACCAGCACGGGCTGGTTCGCGTCGACGCGCTTGGCGTTGTGGAGAACGTCGATCACCTGGTCGAGGTCTGCCTCGAACTCGCCGTCCGCACGGAAGGCGCGCGGGTCGATCGCCATGAAGAAGTGGCCGATGTTGTGCGGATCGGACTTTTTCTGCGTCTGGTTGCGGATCGGCGAGAACGAGGCCCCGGCGAGCGTGCCGGCGAGGACGTGCACCATCACCGCAAGCCCGTAGCCCTTGTGACTCCCCGCCTCGCGAGAGCCGCCGAGCGGTGTGATGCCGCCGTCGCGATCGGTCACGTGCTGGAACCCTTTCGCCGAGTCCGTCACGGTCTTGCCATCGCCGTCGACGACCCAGCCCGACGGGAGCGGTTTGTGGTTCAG
>QHSV01000393.1 GCA_003221655.1 Candidatus Rokuibacteriota bacterium | reverse complement strand
CGTCGTGGGCTTCATGGTCGCCAGCACGTCGAGCTGCCCCTGCGGCGACGAGCGATCGAAGGTGAAGAGCCACTCGAAGTCCTGGCGGGGCAGGCCCGTGCACGCGCAGACCAGGTGCTTCACGAGGATGCGTCTGGTGACTTCGGCGTCCCCGATCTTGAAGCGCGGGTAGATCTGCGTCACCGGCGTGTCCCAGCCGAAGCGGCCCTCGTCGACGAGCCGGGCGAGCAGGAGCGTGGTGAGCGGCTTGGTATTCGACGCGATGATGTAGAGGCTGTCGGCGGTGACGGGCTCGGGCCGGCCGCGCTCGCGAACGCCGAAGCCCTCTTCGATGAGCGTCGCGTGCTGGTCGAAGAGCACGACCGAGACGCCGGGCACGTCGGCGGCTTCGCGCATCCGGTCGGTGAACGCCTTCAAGTAAGCCACGCGCGCCGCGTCCAGCGGCCGGGGCGTTCGGCCCCGGTACGTTTCGCGGACGTAGCCGGCGGGACGCAGGCTGTCGTGCACGAGCCCGACCTCGGAGCTGCGTCGCTGGACGGCCGCGAGGGGGCTGTCGACGAGGACGACCACCGCGAGCGTGTCCTTCCGCGCGACGAACGCCGACACCCTGCGCACTTCTTCGGGCGAGGTCTTGTACCTGGACCAGCGGAACAGGTCCCAGCCCTCGCGGCCCGGCGAGTCGGAGGCGGCGAGCTCCTGTCGGTTGAAGCCGGGGCGCCGGCGCGACCAGGCCGTGGAGATGGCCGCACTCATTCCCGCGGTCGCCTCGACCTCCACGAGCTCGATCTTCAATTGCTTCTCGGGATCCTCGAGGATGAGGCCGTCGGTCGACGTCGTCACCGTCCAGTCGGCGGCGACCTTGAGCGTGGCTCCCGACGGGAGCGTCACCGTGCGGTCAACCCGCGCGCCCTCCGCCGATGCGGGAGCGGCGACCTCGGGCGCCGCCGTCTGCGGAGCCATGGTGCCGGGGGCAGGCGCAGCGCACCCTGACAGCGCGGCGAGGGCAAGGAGCATCGCGACGGTGTTGGCGATCATCGGAAAATCTCCGGCCAGTATACGGCGCAGCCCTGGCCACCTCGCGTGGCGAAAATTGTTCAAGTTCACTTCGCACGTCTGCCGGAAACCTGCGCAAGTGTCGGTCGCCCTATGCCCCCTGACGCCCTGGCATACACCATGCTGCATCAATCTGGGGGAGATTCCGGAGATGACAACGAGCAGAATCCAGGCGACGCTTACGAGCAAGCGCGTCGCGAGGGTCGCATTGGAAACCGTGCTCGTGGTCGCACTCCTGTTACCGTGGGTTGCCATCCTCGCGTGGCTGTTTTCGAGGAATGCCCTCCGTTAGCGTTTCTCGACGCCCCTGGCCGCCGTTGGCTAGAATGCTCGTCGCTGTCGAGGAGCCTTGAGGGTGGAAACGGCGGAGGCCCCCATGAAAGACCTCGTAGTCATCGACGCAGACGGCCATGTCGAGGAGCACGACCTCACCTTCAGTGACAAGTATCTGGATCCGGCCTTCCGGGCGCAGCGACCTCAGGTTGTCGCCACGGATGGGCTGGCCTACTGGATGATCGAGGAGCAGCTCTTTCCCAGGCGGCTCGGCCGCGGGTGCCACAATCTCGGGACGCCGACGAGTTACGGGGGAAAACGGACCCTCTTCACCCAGTCGAAGCCGGAGAGCCTGGAGAGTCTGGAACTGCGCGGCCCCGACGCGCGACTGCGAGACATGGATGCCGAGGATCTCGGTGTGGCGGTGCTGTATCCGACCCTCTTCCTGGCGTATCCCCTGACAGTAAGCCCCGCGCTCTCCACCGCCCTGTGCTCCGCCTACAATCGCTGGCTGGCGGACGCGATCGGCGAGAGCGAGCGGCTCCGGTGGGCTGCGGTGGTCAACCTGGACGAGATTCCCGCGGCGATCCGGCAAGTCCGCGAGGCGCGTAAGCTCGGCGCGGTGGCGGTGATGGTACTCGGTACCGCGGGTGACCGGCTGCTCGACGACCCGGCCTTGCTCCCGTTCTTCGAGGCGGTGGCCCAGGAGGAGCTGACGTTGTCCGTGCACGTGGGGTGGGCCTGTCCGTCTCTCAGTAACCTCTATACCGACCTCTATACCGCCACGGTGATCCCCTTTCTCACGCCGGTCCTGATGGGCTTCGCGTCGGTGCTGGGCAGCGGAATTCTCGACCGGTTCCCCACCATGCGTGTGGCGTTCCTCGAGGCCGGCTGCGAGTGGCTGCACTTCATGGTGCATCGCCTGGAGCATCGGTTCCACTTCGCCAGGAGCATGGCCAAGATCATCCCGCAGACTGCTCCCCGTGCGGCCTGCCCGCCCCGCGAATACCTGCGCCGCGGGAACCTGTACATCAGCACGGAGGTGGAGGACACGCTGCTTCCCCAGGTGATCGACCTAGTGGGTGAGGACCACATCATCTTCGGGTCGGACATGCCGCACGGTGATCGGGAGCGCTTCGCGGCGAAAACACTCCTGACCCGTACGGACCTCAGTGAGGCCGCCAAGCGAAAGATCCTCGAGGAAAACCCTCGTCGACTGTACCGACTGTAGCGATTCCTCACCCCCTCCCCGGCTCGTACTTGATGTCCATGTTGCCTTGCAACGATCACGCATAAAGGAGGAAACCCTTGAAATTTCTATGCCTCGGATACATGGACGAGAAAAAGTGGAACGCGATGTCGAAGAGCGAGCAGGACGCCATGATGCAGGAGTGCTTCGCCTACGACGACGTGCTTCGGAAGAACCGTCACTTTGTTGGTGGGGAGGCGCTTCAAAGCGTTCGGGCTACCAAAACGCTGCGGTGGCACGGCGGCAAGGTCATGGTTACCGATGGCCCATTCGCCGAAACAAAGGAGCAGTTGGGCGGACTCCTGGTGCTCGAGGCCAAGGACATGAACCAGGCTGTCGAGTTGATGTCGAAGCACCCGGGGGTCCGGCTCGGCGGACCCTTCGAGATTCGCCCAGTCGAAGAGATCCCTGGAGTGCATCCCCGCATCACCGGAAACAAGTAGCTGCTGCCATGTCGAAAAAGACCCTCTGGGCCGGGCGTATCCTGAGCGCCCTACCGGCGCTCTTCCTCCTTGTCGACGCGATCATGAAACTGGTGAAGCCGGCGCCTGTCGTGACGGCAACCGTGGCACTCGGATATCCTGAAAGCGTCATTCTTCCGCTCGGAATCGTGCTGCTGATCTGCACCGCCCTCTATGTGATTCCACGCACCGCCGTTCTCGGTGCGATCCTGCTGACGGGCTATCTGGGCGGCGCCGTCGCCACGCAGGTGCGTATCGGCAGCGGGGCGTTTCCGCTCGTCTTCCCCCTCGTCCTCGGCACGTTACTGTGGGGCGGCCTGTACTTGCGCGACGAGCGGCTGCGCTCACTCGTGTGGCAGAGTTAGACTGAAAACAACCTGCCTTCACCAAGCTCGGCTTCACGTTCAACCCCAG
>QHSV01000392.1 GCA_003221655.1 Candidatus Rokuibacteriota bacterium | reverse complement strand
ACTGACAGGCGCCGGCACGCCGACGCCGGTGGAGAACGCTAAAGCCGGATAGCCGCTCCGAAGCATGCAGGGGCCGGGGACGGCGGTGCGTGTGACACCGAGCCGTCAGCGAGCCGATGAGTGGGCCGTCGTGCTGGCCGCCGCCGGCACCCCGCACTGGCTGCGCCGGCGCCTCGACGGCTGGGCCGTGATCGTCCCCCCCGACGATGCCCCCTCCGCCCTGACGAGTCTCGCCGCCTACGACCAGCAGAACTCCAGAGATAGTCGGTCCCCATCGTCGAACTGGCACGCGACGTAGAGGCGTGCCTACTTGCAGGGTTTCTCCTGCTTACACGCACTGATGAGAAACGTGTGGCCGATGTCCCCACCGTCCCACCCGGAGAAAGGCCAGTCCTTGATGATCTTGGGGTTCACCACGACTTCGATGTACACGTCGAAGAGCGGGATGACCTCGAAGTTCTCGAACTTGTAGTTGCCGATTTTGCGCAGCTGGGCATCCGCCGCCTTGGGATCGGACATCTGCAGCAGGTCTTCCCACATCTTGTAGATCGTGTCGTCCTCAAACCAGTGCCCTACGCCCTTCCCGGCGTTGAACAGGGCGATCTGCGGCTCCACCGCCTTTTTTGATGGGACGCCGCCCCTGATATACCAGTTCGCTCGCCGCTCCCGCACCTTCGGTTGGACGACCGCCACCAGGTCGCTCTCTTCCTGCTCCAGTTCGATGCCCACTTCACGCAACTGAGTGGCCACCGCCTCCATCACCTGGACGAGCTCCGGCGCCCCGGCGAACGGAAACAACCACGCCTTCGCCTTGAAGCCCTTGGGATATCCAGCCTCGGCCAGTAGTTGTCTGGCTCTCTTTGGATCGTAGCCGTACATGTCCGCGAAGCGCTTCGGCCAGGTGGGGTCCCAGCCCGGCAGGTCAGAATAGAAGCCGGCCACATAGGTGGGCGTCGCCCGGCCCTTGTACAGCACCTTGAGCAGTTCCTCGCGGTTGATGGCCTGGTTCATGGCCTGCCGCACCTTCTTGTTGGTCCACGGCACGTTGGGGTCGAGTCTCCCGGTCGTCCCCCCGTATTCGGTGTAGCGCTTCGTGGCCTTGTCCTCGGTGCCGAAGTACAGTCCACCGAAAGCAATGACGGTCTGTTGCGCCACCTGCCGGCTGCGGATGAGCTTGTACCCCTTGGCGATTGCGTCGTCGGTGAGATCCCTATTGATCTCGGTGAGGTGGCTCTCTCCCGCCAGCAACTGGGCAAAGCGCGGCGGCTCCTCGACGTTCCAGGTCATCTTGATCTCTTTCCAGTCCACCACACCCCACTTCCAGTGCGGCGTCGGGGCGCGCTCGTACAAAACATGACGGCCGAGTTGCCGCTCCTTGAAGATATATGGCCCGGTGCCTGCCGGCTTCGTCTCGTACGCCATCTCCCCTTCTTTGTCCCACTGCGCCTTGCTGAAAATGATCATGCTCGACGCACTCGAGTAGTAAAACAGCAAGTCGAGGCACACGACCTTGCAGTGCATGACGACCTCGTGGTTGTTGACCACCTCCACCCGCTGGACCGCGCACATGCCTTGTTTGTAGCCAACCAGCGTAGGGTCTTTACGCCCCGGGTAGTTGGGGTCACACCACAGCGCGTGATTGTGCACCACGTCCCTGGCGGTGAACTCGCCATAGCCGTGGTGGAACTGCACGCCCTTCTGCAGCTTGATGCGCCAGGACCGGCCGTCCTTGGCCATTTCCGAGCTCTTGGCCAGCCAAGGATTGTAGCCACCCGACGAAACGTCGACCTCAAACAGCCACTCGAACGCCGGATCGTGCTGAATGTTGTGGTCCGGGGTGCCGTTGATCCAGGGGCGCATGTAATCGCGATAGGGGTTGATGAGACCCATCACCAGACGGTCCACCTTGGCCTTGCCGGTGGCGAGCTGCGCCTGGGCACTCGCGCTGGTCAGCGCCAGGAGGAGCACCGGCAGCAGGCGGAGCAACACTTTGGGTTTCCAGAACCGCGTCTGCACCATGGTCGTTCCTCCTTGCCTGACGAGCGCGTCTCCGATCCATGCGCCGATGCCTGTGAGGGGTACTGCCACGAACCGGTACCTCCACGCTCGGCGAGCAAGCTGAATCCAAATGGTCTTCACGGTCACCGCGTTGGGATGGATGCTATCTCGAGCCAGAGCGCTACAGGTCTGGGTGGGCCGAGCGAAAGGGGCGCTTCAACCATGGACTGATCCCTCCGCGGCGCGTGAACAATAGCCCGCCACCGAGGGCATGTCAAACGCCCTGCTCGCGCGCTCACCGCTGGCGCCTCCCCCCTGACCTCGCGCAAGCGCAGGGCAATCCCCAGCAACTGGCTCGCTTCGCGGACAGGCGTGATAGCGTCCTGGCGTGGATCGAGCTGAATGGACGGCGACGAGCCAAGGAGGACAGTGCATGGAGGTGATCCGGGAGTACGCGATCACAAATCGGCCGCGCCCTCCGTGGGCTCTATCTCGGGCTTGCCCTCCTGCTCATCGCCGCCATGTACTCGACCCATAGCATCCTGATCGCGCTCCGGGACGGCGCCATCGGTATCGTCCTCATGCTCCTCCTCTACAAGGTCTACGACCTCATCGACCGACGCGATTTCGCCCAGGAGCTGGCCGCGGGGAACACGATGCTCGGGATGGAGCTGGAGGGCCTGTTCATCTTGCTCTCTGCGGTGATCGTGGGCGCGATGAACTACACGGCCGGGTGAGCCGGGGAAGGCCCTACCCGGTCGTCGGCTCACTGCCACAGTTCACGAAGTGCGGTTCTCGAAGTACGACTCTTCGACGGCGATCTTTCCGTTCCGGAACGTGAAGACGTCGCAGCCCGTGACCTCGACCTTCTTGCCGTCGGCCGTGGTGCCCGTGAAGATCCACTCCGTCACGCCGCGGTCCCCACAATGCGCCCGGCCACGCTTGACACCGCGGCCCTTTCGGTCAATCCTCCCGGCGCACCGAGCCGGGCAGCCCAAGGAGGAGGATCAACATGCACAGGACAAGAGCGTTGTACCCGAGCGCGGCGTTCCTCGTCGTTGGCGCGCTCCTGATCACTGCTCCCGGACAGCTCCCCGCTCAGCCCGCCACTGTGGTCGCCGTCGATCACGACGATATCGGCGGCGGCGTGCGCAGCTCGAAGGGTCCGGAAGCCGGGGTGTGGGTGATCGCGGAGACGACCGAGCTTCCGACCAAGTACGCCAAGATGGTGGTCACCGACGACAAGGGTCGCTACGTCATTCCCGACCTGCCGTCCGCGAACTACAGCGTCTGGGTGCGCGGCTACGGGCTGGTGGATTCGCCCAAGGTGCGCGCCAAGCCGGGCCAGCAGCTCAATCTCACCGCGGTGCCGGCGCCGGACGAGCGGTCGGCGGCGCACTACTATCCGGCGATCTACTGGTACACGATGATGAAGATTCCGCCGGCGAAGGATTTTGGCGGCACGACCGATATCCCGAAGAACGTCACCCAGGAACTCTGGCGTCATCGCATGAACAACACCGACTGCATCGGGTGCCATCAGCTCGGTCAGGAGTCGACGCGGACGATCCCCGCTCAGTTCGGTCAATTCAAGTCGGGTGCGGAAGCATGGGCGCGCCGCATCGCCTCCGGCCAGACGGGCGAATTCATGATGAACCGGCTCGCCGTCCAGCTCGGCGGCGTGCCGTTCAAGTATTTCGGCGACTGGACCGACCGCGTCGCGAAGGGCGAGCTGCCCAGGCACAAGCCGCCGCGGCCGCAGGGCGTCGAGCGCAACGTCGTCGTCACCTCGTGGGAGTGGGGTACGGAGAAGACCTTCATCCACGACCTGGTCTCCTCGGACCGACGCAATCCGACCGTCAACGCCGCGGGGCCGCTCTACGCCTCGAACGAATACTCGTCCGACAACATGCCGATCCTCGATCCGAAGACGCACAAGGTCACGTTCTTCAAGCTGCCGGTCGCTGATCCGGACGCGCCCGAATCGTTCGGACCACCGTTCCACGCCTCCGCCGCCCCGAAGCCGATGCAACCCTCGGCCTACTGGGGCGACGAGAAAATCTGGAGCCAGCGGGCCAACAACCACAACGGCATGTTCGACAAGAAGGGCCGGGTGTGGTTCGCCGCGGCCGTGCGCGGCATCGAGAACCCAGCCTTCTGTAAGAAGGGCTCGGACCATCCCTCGGCCAAGGTGTTCCCGCTCGATCGCTCGGGACGCCAGGTGTCGATGCTCGATCCCAAGACGATGAAGTACAGCTTCATCGACACGTGCTTCGGCACGCACCACCCGCAGTTTGGCTATGACCCCGACGACACGCTGTGGCTGTCGGGCAGCGGCCCGGCGGCCGGCTGGGTCAACACGAAGGTGTGGGACGAGACCGGCGATGCCGCCAAAGCGCAGGGCTGGGCGCCGTGGGTCCTCGATACCAACGGCAACGGCAAGGTCGACGAGTGGACCGAGCCGGACAAGCCGGCCGACGCGAGCAAGGACATGCGCATCGCTGGTTCCGGTCCCTATGCCGTGATGCCGCATCCCACCGACGGCTCGGTCTGGTACACCTTCAACGTGTTCGTCGGCCGCCCCGGCTTCCTGCGCTTCGATCCCAAGACCAGACTCTCCGAGTTCTACGCCGTTCCGAAGGAGGGCATCGGCGTCCGCGGCGGCGACATCGACAAGAACGGCGTGCTGTGGGGGTCGGGTTCGAACGGCTCGCTCGTCAGCTTCGACCGCCGCAAGTGCAAGGGTCCGCTCAACGGCCCGAAGGCGACCGGCGACCACTGCCCCGAAGGATTCGCGTTCCACAAGTACCCGGGCCCTGGTTTCGAGGGCTTCGAGAACACCAGCGCCGAGGCCAGCTACTACAGCTGGGTCGATCACCACAACACGGCCGGGCTGGGCGAGAACATTCCGATCTCGACCGCCAACCTGAACGACGGCTTCGTCGCGTTCAAGGACGGGAAGATGGTCATGCTGCGCATCCCGTACCCGATGGGCTTCTTCGCCAAGGGTCTGGACGGGCGCATCGACGACCCGAACGCGGGCTGGAAGGGCCGCGGGCTGTGGGGCACGAACGGCGACCGCACGCCGTGGCTGATGGAAGGCGGCAAGGGCTCGAAGCCGCGCGCCGTGCACATCCAGGTGCGGCCCGATCCGCTGGCAAAGTGAGAGGATCGCTCGAGTCCGGACGATCGCGTGGGGCTCACATTGATTTTAATTCAGAGAACCGGGCGATGCCGGCCGCCGGGCAGGCCGGCAGGCACGCAAAGCATGCAGGCGGTCCGCTCGACTCAGAGCCTGGTGCGGCTCACTTGAGGTGCCGGTCGAAGAAGTCGAGCGTCCGCCGCCACGCCAGGTCCGCCGACGGCGCGTGGTACTCGGCCATCGGGAGCTTCCGCTCCCCGACCAGCGTCTCGTTGGCAAAGGCGTGCTTGGCCTGATAACGGTGGAACTCGAACCGCACGTTCGCCGCGCGCAGCTTCTGTTCGAGGAGGTCGACGGTCGCGATCGGGAACGGCACGTCCTCGATCGCGTAGTGGCCGAGGAGCGGGGCCTTGATCTTCGTCGCGTCGACGAACTCGAGCGGCGGAAAGCCGTACCAGACCACGGCCGCGTCCGCCTCGGGGACGTTGACGGCGGCAAGGAGCGTCAGCGCCCCGCCAAGGCAGAAGCCGGTGACGCCGACCTTGCGGCTCTGACCCTTCAGGTGCTGGACACCGCCGCGCACGTCCTGGCCCGCCGCGTCGCCGAAGTTGAGGTTGGTCATCAGGTGCTCGGCCTCCTTCGCCTCGACGGTGACTTTCCCGCGGTAGAGATCCGGCACGAGCGCCCGGTATCCGGCGGCGGCCATGCGGTCGGCCACTCCTTGGATCTGGGCGTTCAGCCCCCACCACTCCTGGATCACCACCACGCCCGGCCCGCTCCCGCCCGCGGGCTCCGCGAGGTACCCCTGCACACTCTGTCCATCCGGCCGCTTGAAGCTGATCGTCTGACCCATGCCTCGCCTCCGTGGAAGAATTGTGCCGTCGCCATCCTACACCGCGCACGGGCGACCGCCGCCGGCATCCCGGTGATCACGTAAGGCGCGGGAGCCGGCTCCCCGCGACGAGGCCTTCCGGCAAGATTGCGTGACCTCGGGCATAATCGTTGGCCAGACGGTGGCCCGACTCGTCATGGAAGTATCGTCGGGGCTCGTCGCTGGTCACCACGACGTAAGACTCGCCTGGAGGACGATCATGGGTCTCACCGGAAAGATCGGGATCGTGACCGCGGCCGCTTCGGGGATGGGTCGTGCCGGCGCGCTGCGCTTCGCGGCCGAGGGCGCGCGGGTGGCCGTCGTGGACGTGGACGCTGCGGGCGTGGAGCGCGTCGTGGGCGAAATCACCGCAGCGGGCGGCACCGCGCACGGCGTCGTCGCGGACCTGACGAAAGACGAGGACTCGCGCCGCATCGTGTGGGACACCGTGGCGCGCTTCAAGGGGCTGGACTTCGTGTGGAACCACGTCGGGCATCCCGGGCCGGCCGCGGTCGAGGGCATCGACATGAGCGCCTTCGACCTGGCCGTCGATCTCAATCTCCGGACGGTACTGCTGACGACGGAGGCCGCCATTCCTGAAATGCGCGCCCGCGGCGGCGGCAGCTTGCTGTTCACCGCCTCCACGTCGGGGCTCGTCGGCTCCGGGTTCAGCCCGGTCTACTCGATGTGCAAGTTCGGCGTGGTGGGGTTCGTCAAGAGCCTGGCGCTGCGTCTGGCTCGCGAGAACATCCGAGTCAACGCGGTCTGCCCCGGCCCCATCGACACGCCGATGCTGCGCGTCTTCGTCGCCAGGCCCGATCAGAAGTCGACGGCCGGGGTGGATCCGGAGGAGCTAGTGCGCAAGCGCGCCCACGGCTCGGTGCCGATGGGCCGCACCGGTCGGCCCGAGGAGATCGCGAATGCGGCGCTCTTCCTGCTGTCCGACGAGGCGTCCTTCATCACGGGCGCCGCGCTGCCGGTCGACGGAGGGGTGACGGCGGCCTGAGAACGCCGTGCGCACCCATCCTCACGGACGCCTGATGCGTGCGATGCACGAGGATGCGACCCTCTCCTACGGCTTCCACACCGCCAGGCACTTGCCGGAGTTGAAGACGCCCGCGGTCTCGACGTAGTCGATCACGTCCCCCTTCTGTCCGAGCTCGTGCATCGCGCCGGCCACGCAGATCCA
>QHSV01000028.1 GCA_003221655.1 Candidatus Rokuibacteriota bacterium | reverse complement strand
CCTCTTCCCAGTTCCTGAAGGCGGCGCGCCCATCGTCGCCCCAGAACTTGGATCGCGCGTTGAGCGTCGGAAAATCGACGAGCGTCTCGGTGAATCCCCGCGCCTTCCAATCCGCGGCACGGCGGGTCAGGTATTGCGGGACGTGGAACCTGAACGCTATCGCGAGCTCCTGCTCCTGGATGGTCGCGATGTCGAGGTTCGCAGGCGGCGCGATCCGTCCTTCCGCCAGCTCGACGCAATAGTCGATCGGCTGCATCGTGCCCGTGCCGAAGATCCTCCCGGGCATGAACTCGGTCGGCACGATCGCCGCCGCGAACTCCTTGAACAGGGGCCGCCCGTCCCGCCCGAGCCTGAACAACAGGTCGGGCATGATGAGGGGCGTCAGCCGCGCGAGCGCTCGCCGGAAATCCGTCGTCATGGTCTCGATGTCGGGATCCCGCTTCCACAGGGGATTGGACGACTCCACGAGCGTCGCCCCCAGCCGGTCGCCGAGGATCGTCTTGATCTCTCTTGCCGCCGTGGTGACAATCGGCTCCTCGGCCTTCGAGCCCAGCGGGTACACCATGGACTCTCGAACGATGCCGAGGCGCAGGCCCCTGAGCGCGCCCGGCGCTCCAGACATCGTCGCGTGGCTCGCGTACGGCGTGCTCAACACCGACGAGCGCGGCACGGTCGTGTAGGGATCCCGCGGGTCGTAGTAGCCTTCGACGTGATCTTTAAGAGCATCGAGGACCTTTGCGCAATCAGTTATCGTGCGGCAGAGGATGCCGCTACGGTCGCAATAGACGTCCGCGCCGATGGCGCCGCCGTTGAATCCCAACATCGACTTGTGAGGAAGAATGAGCGCCACCGCGTTGTGGTTGGCCGGTCCGCGACAGGACGCCCGCGTCTCCTCACCGAGGCTGGCCATGACCAGATTGGCGCTGACCGACACGCCCGACCCCGAGCTCGAGCCGAGCGAGGCCGAGCGTGTCGTGTCATAGGGGTTCGCGGGATTGCCGCCCCAGGTGCTGCGCTGGTAGCCCAGCGTCGACGGCAGCACCTTGTCCGGCACGTGGCGGCCGCCTGGATTTCCCGCCCGCCCGTTGTATTCCGTGTTGACAGCCTTGGCGAAGATGATCGCGCCCTTGTTGCGGAGCTGCTCGACCAGCACGTGATCGCGCGCGGGGAAGTCGATATCATAGCGCGCGTCGCCCCCGGCGGTCGTTCGCATGTCCTTCGTGTCGAACGGATCTTTGAACGAGAACACGACGCCATGCATCGGCATCTGCTCGAGATCGGGATTGCGCCCATACATTGCGTCGAGCTCTGCCGCGCGCTCGAGGGCGTCCGGCAGCCTGCGGAACATCTCGCACACGGGAGGCGCGCCGGGGGGCAGCGGCCCCGCGGATGGATGCCGGTCGAAGTCGCCCCGGCAGGTGACCGAACGTTCACCCCGAATGTTGAGGGTGGCGAGCGCATTCACCTGCCCGGCATCCGGCTTGCCGACGATCATCCCGAACTGCTGCTGGACATCAGGATCGGATGCCGTCGCCTCCATGCGGCCGTATTCGAGGGCCGGCCCCTTGTACTTGTCGAGATTCGGCAGGACGGTGGAGGCCTTGACGGTTTCCGTGGGAAAGCGAAGCGGCGCCTTCGCGCGCACGGCGCCCGTCGCTTCGCGCACCGGGGCCCCGTCGTCCGTGACGAGCAGGCTGGCTACCCCATTGTAGGCGCGCGCGCGGTCGATGTAGTGCTGAACGACCGCGACGCAGGTCGTCTGCCCCGACTGGATTGCTGCGTGCAACTCCTCGATCGTCGCCTCGTCCAGACGAAACGGCTTGTCCTGTGCGCCGGGCTCTGCTGTCACGACGTCGCCCCCCTGTATGAGCTCTCGGATGAGATGACCGCGGCCTCAGCGCGCGGTCCAGGGCGAAGAATAGTGTAGAGGCGGTTCGGAGGCCAGCGGGCGCTCGCCGACGCATTCTCGGCTACCAACTCCTAAAGCACGCGACGCGCGCCGATCCAGCGGCGCCGGAACCACTCCTCGTCGAGGCGCGAGACCATGACGACGTCGCCGGGCTTCGTGGCGTGGACGAACCGCGCGTCGCCGATGTAGATCCCGCTGTGGCGAAGCCGATCGAAGAAGACGATGTCACCAGGCTCGAGCTCGTCACGCGAGACCGCCGATCCCAGGCGGTACTGCTTCGCGACACCGTGCGGCAGCGCCACGCCGGCCTGGGCGTAGACGAACAGAACAAAGCCGGAGCAATCGAAGCCGGCGGGCGACGCGCCGCCCCGCTCATAGGGCGCGCCGACGTACTTCAGCGACGTTGAGACCACGCGGTCTCGTGTGGCAGAGTACTCCGCTGCCCCGACGGCCGGTGAGCTCTTCGGCGGCGAAGAGGCGCACCCAGCCACTGTCAGGATGGCCGCGATCACGCCGATAATCCACGATCTCGAAGGAGTGCGCTGATCGCCAGATTCCATCGCTGTACGGGTCGGACGCAAGAAGAGTGCCGCCCCGGACCGCGCCCTCTCCGGCGCGTCACTCGCTCGAATTTGTGCGCTTATGCCTCGAAGCGGCGAGCCGCGATGACCCCGTGGCGGCACACTGCCCTCGGGGCGGTGCCAATAGCGACGTGCCGCCCTCGGCGAAGTTCGTCGCGGCGCCGACCGCGAAGATCTTACATGGTCTGCGATGCACAACTTACACGGCGTCGGGCGGCCGAACATCCACTGCCCACCGATCACGGAACGTCAACCGTCCGATTTCGCACGACCCCTCCGGGATTCTCCTCAGCGTGGCACGGCGACTGCTGTGAGGCGAGCGGTTAACCGGAAGCCCATGGGGGGGACGTGTGATGGAAGCGGTAAGCGCAACACGCGAAGCGCTCGGCTCACTCGATCCCAGCTGGGTCGCGGCCATCGGCGGCTGGCTCACCGGCCTGGCCGGCTGGAGCGCGGTCGCCATTCAACGGAGGAAGCTTGCGCGCCTTCGCGCAGAAAACCGGACCAGCTGGCAACACGCCTTCGTCACCTACCAGCGGGCGTACTTCTTGCCGTTCGCCGAGACGATCCGTGCCGCGTACCAACGCTTCATCGACGGACGACTAGGCGTTCCGCTCACGTGGGAGCAAGCGACACATCAGGCGCGATGGCCGCGGAAGACCCCTCTCCAGCCCGGGGAGCCGCTACGTGAATGGCGATCCCGCCATGGGACCGCCCTGGACCGCGAAGACGAGTTTCTCCTACGCTTTTGCGAGGCGATTTACCCGCCTGCCGAGGCCTGGAATCTCCAGTCACCTCGAGCGCGATCGCTCATGACACCAGAGGAATTTGAGGTCTTCCACAGGGCGCGCGCCGGGCTCACCGACTATTTCCACCAGTGCGGGAGTCAGCGCACCCGGTGGCCGGAGTTCGCGCAGTTTCTCGAGCGCGAGGTCAGGGCACATCACTACTATCGGGTCAAGCTCGTCGCGTACCTCGAAATCGCCCTCGCCCGAGCGCGAGCAGCCGACTTCCCCGAGGCTAGTCGAGAGCACGTGGGTCTCTTTCAGCTCGGCCACAAATGGCGGGTGGACGACACGAGGGACGAGAAGCTTGCTCTGCCGTCGACCGACTTGCCGGAGAAACTTCACGTTCGGCGGTCTGCGTGACCGTTCCAGCACGCACGGTCAGGACCCCGGTTGCGACTGCGCGAAGACCCAGCGGCGGAGTAGGAAGTACTCGTTGAACGGCCGGTCGTCGGCGAGGACCGGCGACCGCGGTGCGAGGCGGGTCAGTGCCGCGAGCGGCATCTCGTGCCCCAGCAGGCGCGCGAAGTTGCCTTCGACGGTCGGCTCGATCGGCCACTCGATCAGGTCCCACGCGGCGCGCGCCGGCAGACGCTCGACGAGCTCCGCCACGGAGTAGCGCGGGATCGGCCGATCGCTGGCCAGGTAGTGGACGCCGCCCACCTGCAGTGTCGGGCGGAGGTTCACGGAGGGAAACGCGCGGACGTGCGGGAATGAGGCGGCGAGCGCCCGGGTGACCGACGCCACCGTGCCGAGATCCGTGGCCGGGATCCATTGCTGGAGGATCCCGCCCGGGCGCAGCCGCGTCCGCGCCAGCGTGTAGAACTCGCGCGAGTAGAGGAGGCTCGATCCCGCGGCCTCGGGCGGGTTCGGCGGGTCAATCGTGATCACGTCGAAGATGTCGGGCGACCGCTCGAGAAACCGGCGGCCGTCGTCGATGACCACGCGCGCGTTCGCCGATCGCATCAGCTCCCACGCGTCGGCGTGGAAGTACGAGAAAAATTCCGGCACGCTCGGCACGAGCTCCACCGCCGTGACGCGGATGTCCCACGACAGCAGCGAGCGGAACGTGGTGCCCATCCCGAAGCAGATGACGAGCGCGTCGGCGGGCCGGCGCTCGAGGAACGCGAGCGGCACATGCGCCATCCACTTCGTGACCGGCGTCAGCACCGTCGTCGACGTCCCGTTGATGAGCAGATCGCGCGCCATCCCGGTCCCGGTCACGATCACCGTCGCGGTGTGATCGCGTCGGACCTGGCGCTCCGGGTAGCGCGTCTCGAAGCTCCGGGTGGAGAGGACGACGATCGCCGCGAGCCCGAGCGCGATCGGCACCCATGCCGCCCGACCGAGCGACGGCGGTCCGTCCGCGCCGACCAGGGCCGGGCGGACGATACCGGCGGCGGCCGCGACGAAGAGCGGCAGCGCGAGCAGCACCAGCGCCGTGTGCTCGCCGACGGCGGGCAGCAGGACGAAGCCCGCGAGCAGCGGACCGGCGATCGAGCCGAGCACGTTCACCGCGTAGGCGGCCCCCGCGCGATCGGGACCTCCCGCCGACCACCGATCGACCAGCATCGGCGTCAGGATCCCGACCGCCGCGCAGAACGGCGTCACGCCGAGCAGCAACCTCACCGGCGGCAGCATCGCGAGGCGCGGGTCGGCCACCACAAGCGGCAGCAGGCCCGCGACGCCCGCGACGAGCCAGGCGAGCCCGCCGGCGCGCGCGCACGTCTCGGGCCCGATCCACGTCCGGTAGAGACGCGAGCCGAGGAACGTCGCGACGAGGTACATCGCGAGGATGCCCGCGAAGGCGTAGACGAGGTTGCCGAGATAGGGCGTCAGTTGGCGGATCCATACGACCTCCATCGCCATGCTGACAAGGCCCGTCACGAACAGGCAGGCGAGCACGGTCGGGCGCATCGCGGCCGTCTCCGGTGCGGCGGCCGGAGCTGCCGCTATCGCCGGCGCCGGCGCGAGCCGTCGGCTTCGCGCGAACGCCGCCGCGGCGATGAGGACGTTCACTGCCACCGCGATCGCCAGCGTCGCGCGGAACCCGAGCAACTCGACCAGGACGAACGCCGACGCGAGCGTGCCGCACGCCGCACCGAGCACGTTCGCCAGGTAGAGGAAGCTGAACGCACGCGCGCCCGCGTCCGGATGCGCGGTGCGGATCGCCGCCATCGCGAGCGGGAACGTCGCGCCCATGGCCGTACAACACGGCAGCAGCATCAGCGCGACGAGGACACCGGAGACGAGGTGATAGGCGGCCGAGTCCCAGGCGAGCGTCGTGCCCGACGCGGCGAAGAAGGCATGGCTCGCGCGGAGCCCGGACGGGACGGCGAGCGCGAGGACGCCGATCGCCGCTTCGGCGGCCGCGTAGCGCACGAGCCCGCGGCGAGCATCGACCCCGCGCGCACTCAGGCGGCCTCCGAGCCAGCTGCCGAGCGCGAGCCCCGCCATGAACACCGACAGCACGATCGACACGAGCGGCGTCGTCACGCCGAACGCGGCCATGGCGAGCCGGAGCCAGACGACCTCGTAAACGAGGCCCGCGAACCCCGAGCCCAGGAAGAAGACGAACCACCAGGTGAGGGACGGACGACCGGTCGCGCCGGGCAATATCACGCAACGGCTATAGTACCGTCCGCCCCGCGAACATCCCGGAGGAAATCCGACGCATGCGCGCGCGGCATGGCGAAAAGGCTAAAAGGGCTGCCCGCGCCTCCTCCGCGGTCCCGCGGTGCCGATCAACTGCCGCCTTCGCCATCTTGCGCGCCTGAGCCGAGGAAAGCTCTCGCTGTCGGAAGCCGTCTGAGCTTCTGACAGAATGTCCCGCGTGCCGTCGGCGGCGTCTCGCAAGTCGATGATTTCCTGGGCCATCGTAATGTGGAACGCCGCTTGCGAACTCGGGGGGATTGGCTCGCGAGACGACGCGGGCGGCCCTCGCCGCCGCTGGAGGCAAATGTGAGAATCATTGATTGGCTAACCCTCCTGATCGCCCTCATGCTGATCGCACCAGCGCCGGGGTACGCTCAGGCGCCGGTGTCCGAACCATCGAATGTCATCGTCCTCTTCCGGGACGGCGTACCGCCCGCCGAGCGCGAGCGCGTGATGCGCCAGTCGGGCGGCCTGACGACACGCCACTTCCGTAACGTGCCGGCGTCGGCAGGGCGCGCCGACGCGCATGCCCGCGCGCTCCTGGAGCGGCATCCCGCCGTCCTCTCCGTGGTGCCCGACCGCGAGGTCGAGACGCTCGGCAAGCCAACGGGCGCCGCCTCGGCAACGGCGGCGCAGGTGGTTCCCGCCGGCGTGACGCGCGTCGGGGCGCAGCCGGGTGCCCTGGGCTACACAGGCAGCGGCGTCGGAGTGGCGATTGTGGACACGGGGATCGACTTCAAGCACGGCGATCTCGCCGTCGCGGCCACGTGCTTCACCGCGTACGCGGCGTGCCAGGACGACGAAGGCCATGGCACGCATGTGTCCGGCATCGTCGCCGCGGCGAACAACGAGATCGACGTCGTCGGCGTGGCCCCGGGCGCGACGCTCTACGCGGTCAAGGTCCTGGACCGCCGCGGGCGCGGCCTCGACTCCACCATCATGGCGGGCCTCGACTGGATCGCCGACAACGCGACCCTCGTGTCGCCAGCGATCCGCGTCGTCAACATGAGTCTTGGGCGTCCGGGAACTCTCGACGACAACCCCGCGCTGCGCGCCTCGGTGCAGGCCCTGACCCAGGCCGGCATCACGGTCGTGGTGGCCGCAGGGAACGACAGCACGCTCGAGGTGAGCGGACAGGTGCCGGCCACATACCCTGAGGTCATCGCCGTGGCCAGCACAACAGCGACGGCGGGCACCAGCGCGTGTGCCTGGCACGCGAGCCCCATCATCGGCGACACGGCGTCGTATTTCACGACGGACGGCGCGTTCGACTTGCTGACCGGCATCGGCGTCGGCGTGTCGGCGCCGGGCGAGGACCGCGAGGACATCGTCAAGAGCTGCTTCCTGAAGTCCGTCGGTATCCTCTCGACGCGGCTCGGCGGCGGGACGGTGAGGATGTCGGGGACCAGCATGGCGGCGCCGCACGTCACCGGCGTGGTCGCGCTGATGGCGCAGCAATCACCGGCACTGACACCCAACGATGCGCGACGGCGACTGCGCCTTGGCGCCGACGCCCCGGACACCGCTCCGTTCGACTCACCAGGCACCGGTTACTCCTTCGACGGCGAGCGGGAAGGCGTAGTGTCGGCGCCAGGAGCCCTTTCGACTCCGTAGCGCAACCTCCGCAGCCGAAAGCAGTCAGAAGTGTTCGCCGGTGACCGGGATGCTCGACGTGGAACACCCAAATCGTTCGTGGCCTAACGGGATTCGTTAGTCAGGCTAGTTTGTTCGTCGTTTCGTGTACGTCGTGAGCTCGTCCTGGCGCGCCATGCGACGGGTGCTGCGAAGGGTTCGCGTGGGTGCCTCGACTTACCCGCGTCTGCTAGCGCATCGGCTCGAACTCGTAGTTGCCGCCATCGGCCATCAGCGACAGGAATAGATGCCCGCCATTCACCGTGTATGATCGAACGAACGGCCATTGCTTGACGAGGTGGTCGTGCAGCGATCCGGGCGGGCACACCGCACGGGTAAGCGCGATCGGGCCGAACCGGAGCTGGCTCGGTCCGGTCAAGATCCACGCACCGCGGCCGCGGTTACAGTCGAACCGCACGCTCACGTTGCCGTCGTTTGCGAAGGCGACGGTGTACTTAGCCTTGTCGTCGGGCATCAGGACCGTGCCATCGCCGCCCTGGAACTTCACAAGCTGCCACGATGTGTCGCCGATGCCAGCGAGATGGACCGGCGGCGTTGAGGCACAGCCCACTACGACGCCGAGCGTCACCAACATCAGTAGAGAACGCTTCATGGGAGGCCTCCCGTGTCCAACGCATGCTCCAAGGGAGCAGAGGATTCGGTCACTTTTAGGTTTACATAAGAATGGCCCCCAGCCAAAGAATCACTCGGCACCAGCGCCCCGGCCTGGACGAGCACCGGGGCGCTGGATACCTCAGCGGGCGACGTGGCCGAAAGACGGTACGGTCAAGGCTCGCGGGCCAGCACGCGCTATTCGATCACCTGGTCGGCCCGCCCCAGCAGCAACGGCGGAATCGTCAGCCCGAGCGCCTTCGCGGTCTTGAGGTTGATCACCAGCTCGAACTGCGTCGGCTGCTCCACAGGGAGCTCGGCGGGCTTGGCGCCCTTCAGTATCTTGTCGGCGTAACTGGCGAGCCGTGCATGCGCGTCGCGCTGACTGGCTCCGTAGCTCATCAATCCCCCCGCGGCGGCATACTCGGCCCAGCCGAACATCGACGGCAATCGTTGGGCGATGGCGAAGTTGGCGAGGCTGACGCGGTTCGCCATCGTCGCGCCTTCAGGAAAGACGATCATCGCGTCCGGGCGCGCCCGTCGCACAGTCTCGAGCGCCTTGTCGAGCTCTGGGCTCGCTCCGAAGGGGGACTGCGAGAAGGCGACGTAAGCGAGGTTGATCCCGAGCATCCGAGCGGCAGTTTCGGTGGCGCGCAGCTCCGACCTCTCCCCGGGATGGTCGATATTCGATAACGCAGCGAGCGAGCGCAGGCGAGGGAGGGCTTCCTTGAGCAGTTCCACTCGCTTGCCCGCTATTTCGAGCGAAAGGAAGGTGCTGCCGGTAAGGTTGCCGCCAGGCCGCGACAGACTCTGCGCGAGGCCTGCCTCGACGGGATCTCCGCTTATAACGAAGAGAATCGGAATGTCCCTGACCGTCCGCGCCGCCCGGACCGCTGTGAGGCTGGCGACGATCAGGACGACCTTTGACTGTGCCAACTCCGTCGCTCCAGCGAGCAGCGCCTCCAAGTTTCCGTGGGCGTGTCGAATATCGAGGACGACGTTCCGGCCCTCGACGTAGCCCAGCTTCTGCAGACCTTCGCGAAATGCTGCCAGGAATGGGTCGGGCTCCGATCCTGCGGACAGCCAGCCAATCCGCGGCGGCGGCTTCTGGGAATGCGCAGGCGACGCTAGTAGTGTGGCGGCGACGCCGATGAGCACCGGGCGGCGGCCCACGATCTGTGACATGGGCACCTCAGTTGAGGACGACTGCCGGGGAGTCTAGCCGAAGGCCACGACGCGCGCCAGCAGGGCGCCACGCTTCTCTCGCTGGTGTCCAGCGGTGCGAGCCACCTCCTCCCGAGGGGCGTCAGTAGGCAGAGTCTCGGCGATTCTTCAGGGTAGGTAAACGCACGATAGTCCAGCCAATCGCGCGCAGCAGCCCTTCGATCGTCTTGGGCGAGCGTCGATTGCCCCGGCGCCGTTCACTCTCATGGGGTTCCGATTGCTGCCGTCGTTCCCCGACGCGCCGATCCAGGAGGACTCGAACGGTCTCGTTCTCTACGAACCCTCGCTGGAAAAAGTTGAAGAGATCCTCGCGATTGCCTGAGACGATGATGAGTTGTCGAGCATCCTCCGGCTGGTCGTCAAGACGCCGAACTCTCACTCTCCTTACAAGCTCGTAGAGCGCGCTTTTGCCTCCACGATATCCGGCGAGCCGCACGCGCCGCAGGATTTCGACGGCCGAGAGGGCGGGATCCTCGCGCAGCCAGTGCGAGACCTGTGCTGCGTACTGCGCCACAACAGACGAGCGCCGGACATTACGGGCTTCGGAACCCTCCATGGCAGAACTCCGGGAGCAAATCTGATACCGGAATCGAATTCCAGAAAGATCAGTAGCTTCTGCGGCGCTTGCAGGAGCTAGCCTGGAGAGTCTCTGACCGACCCGATCATTCTGGAGCCAGCGCCGCCCGCCCCCCACCCGGCGACGGTTTCCGGAAACATCTTCTCCTCGCTCCCTACCTGCGAGGTATAGCCATCTTGGAGGTGTCCCATGCGGACATTAGCGCGAGTCCTTCTTCTGGTACTCGGCGTTCTGCTCGCCCAGACGAGGACTTCTAGCCTGCTGCGCCTCGCCTGCGAGCGGCGCAAGAACGAGATTGACAGCGAGAATGACCGCGAGCCCGATCAGCCGCATGGGCACCTCGGTGGAGGACGACTGCCGGGGAGTCAAGCTGAACGCCACGACGCGCACCAGCACGCGCGCCGCACGAGCACGCGCTATTCGATGACCTGCTCCGCCTGCAGTAGCACCAACGGGGGGATCAACGCCGCCCGCTGAGCGAATCTGAAGCTAAGTTCTCCTCGGTCCGCCGGGGCAGCCACCTCGCTGAGGAAGAGCGATTCAGACGCGATCATCAGGTCGACGATCGAATCTTCCACCGAGTCACGGTCCGCCGCCATGTTGAACCGGCGTAGGCTTGCCGCGATGAACCTCTTTGTCTGGAGAACGCGGCCAGTAAGTGCCATCCAGACGGTCCGCAGTTCCTCAACATCGCCGGTCTCCAGGACGAAATCGCCACGGTCGGATGAGCGCGTGCTCCGCTGCACGAAGTTGGTGCCCCCTTCAAGCAGCCATGAGTCGACATATTGGATTACGCCCGATGACCGGGGCCTCCCTGCCTTTACCAGCCTCAGCGTAGCGAGAATGTCGTCGGCGAAAAGGTGAGACATCAAGGGCGGCCTCTGACCAAAGACGCCGTCATCGAGGCTCAGACGCTAAGTCCGACGGCGGCACACCTAAGCTAAATACAGGTCGCCGAGGAATGCTTGTTTCCGGAAGTGGAATCACTTGCGACAAGGATGAAGGGTTTTGCGCTGTGTGGTGCAGACCTTTTCTACTCGTTCTTCGGTTTCGTGTTGCAATGAGCTATTCCAGCGTCGTCCCCGCGTGGCACGCGAGTTGCTTATAGTTCCTGAATCGCCGCCTGTTCATTGAATTATGGCGTGCAGCGCCTAAGACGGGAGCTATGTCTCTCGTCGGTTTGGCCATCTTCAACGCGATATGGAGAGGCAATAGCCGGACATCTCATGGCCGCTAATTTTCAGCCCGCGGTTTCACTGTTCTTCGGTAGTTGGCGCGTCCAAGGATCGCTGGTGTTGCTCGTTCGTGTGAGCAATGAGCGAACTCACTGACTTGGTGCATCGCGTAGTCGTTGATCAGGCCCGCCATACGCCTGACGCCTTAGCTCTCGCCGGACCGCAGGCGCTCACCTACGGGCAGCTTGAGGAACGCGCGGGAACGCTGGCTGTGCACCTGGCCGAACTCGGCGTCGGCCCCGGTGTCTCGGTGGCCCTGCTACTGCCTCGCTCCCCGGCGTTTGTCATCGGCGCGCTCGGCACCCTGGCCGCCGGCTGCGCATATGTGCCACTTGACCCGGCCTATCCGGTCGATCGTCTTGCGCTCATCCTCGATGATACGGCCTCGGCGGCACTGGTCACCGATAGTGCTACAGCTCATCGACTGCCCTCTGGCTCCTGGTCCACAGTAGTTTTGGACACCGAGCTCTGGGTACGCGGAGCGTGCCCGCGCTTGGCGTCGTCGGTCCTCGCTGCCGACAGCCTTGCCTACATCATCTATACTTCCGGATCCACGGGACGCCCGAAGGGCGTGGAGATCCCGCATATCGGCCTGGCAAATCTCGTGCGGTGGCATCTGCGGGCCTTTGACGTCGGTCCCCGCGATCGCGCGATGCAGTTCGCAAGCCCAGGGTTCGATGCTGCTGTTTGGGAGATCTGGCCATACCTGGCCGTCGGGGCCAGCGTGCATTTCCCCGACGAGGCACAACGCCTCGACCCCCGGTGGCTCCGAGACTGGATAGTCGCTGAGCGCATTACTATCGGCTTCGTGCCGACGCCGGTGGCCGAGCGTCTCATCGCCTTGGCCTGGCCGGCAACGACTGCCCTACGCGTGCTCCTGACAGGTGCAGATACCCTGCACCGACATCCGCCGGCGTCGTTGCCCTTCGCATTAGTGAACAACTACGGCCAGACCGAGTGCAGCGTGGTTGCCACGTCCGGCGTCGTGCCGCCGGAGGCCGAACCCCAGCGCCTTCCGACGATCGGCCGGCCCATCGATCACGTGGAGTTGCATCTGCTCGACCAGCACGGGCGGCGAGTGGCCGACGGCGAGGTTGGCGAGATGTACATCGGCGGCGGCGGGCTGGCTCGCGGATACCGCAACCTTCCGGCCCTCACGGCCGCGCGCTTCCTCCCCGATCCGTTCAGCAATCGTCCCGGCGCCCGGATCTACCGGACCGGAGATCGTGGGCGCCGGCTCGGCGACGGTGAGATCGAGTTTCTCGGACGCCTAGACGACCAGGTGAAGATCCGGGGCTATCGGATCGAGCCGGATGAGATCGTCACGGCGCTCGACGCCTTGCCCTCGGTGGAGGCCAGCGCGGTGGCGGCCAAGGACGACGACCGGGGTGAGCGCCAACTCGTTGCCTACATCGTGCGTGCACCAGGGAGCCGCTTGAGCCCGACCGAGCTCCGGCGCAGCTTGGCGGCGACGCTCCCCGAACCTATGCTGCCCGCGCATTTCGTCGAGCTCGACGCGATCCCTCTTTCGGCTAACGGCAAGGTGGATCGCGCGGCGCTGCCCGACCCCGAGGCAGGTCTGGTCCTTCGTGACGAACAGCACGTCGCGCCTCGCTCCTCGGCAGAGGCTAGCCTGGCTGCCATCGTGGCCGACCTTCTGTCTCTGAAGCGCGTCGGCGTGCTCGACAACTTCTTCCTGCTCGGCGGCCACTCGCTACTCGGGACCCAGCTCATCGCCCGGGTGTTCGACACCTTCGGTGTCCAGCTGTCCCTGCGCACTCTATTCGATCACCCTACCGTAGGGTCGCTGGCCGCGGAAATCGAGGAGACTCTCGCGGCCCGCATCGAAACCAACCCATAGAGCGCGGACGTCCGATGGAACGCAGCCTGAGTCTGTTTCAACTACTCGACCCCGAGGTGCTGGCCAACCCCTATCCCCTGTACCACAGGCTTCGCAGCCATGACCCCGTGCACTGGGATCCCTTCCTCCACGCCTGGGTCGTGACCCGTTATGCCGACGTCGTCACGGTGCTCCACCGGTTCTCGGCCGACCGCACGCCCACCCCCGAGCAGCTCGCTGCCATGGGCCTGGCGAAGTTGACGCCAGTGGCCCAGGTGATGGTCCGCCAGATGCTGTTCATGGACGCGCCGGCCCACACGCGCCTTCGGCTCTTGGCCGCCCATGCTTTCACACCGCGGCGGGTGGCCGTCCTGCGTGAGTCCATCGAAGAGGTCACCAACAGCCTCATCGACACCGTGATCCCCAAAGGTCGGCTGGACGTCATCGCTGACCTGGCGAACCCGCTACCGGCCATCGTTACCGCCAAGATGCTGGGCGTGCCAACGAGCGACCACGAGCAGCTCAAGGCGTGGTCGGCCGACTTTGCCGAGATCCTGGGCAACTTCCAGCACAACCCGGAGGGTGCCGACCGCGTGCTGCGTAGCACCGAGGATCTGACGAAGTACTTTCGCTCGGCCATTCGAGAGCAGGAGCGCCGGCCACGACCGGGGCTCATCCACTCGTTGATGACATCCGAAGTCGACAGTGACCGTCTGAGCGAGGACGAAGTCGTTGCAAACTGCATCATTACCATGGTCGGAGGGCAAGAGACGACCACCAACCTGATCGGCAACGGGGTGCTTACGCTGCTCCGCCACCCCTCCGAACTCAAGCGGTTGCGAGATGATCTCTCGTTGATCCCGTCGGCGGTGGAGGAACTCTTGCGCTACGAGAGCCCGAGCCAGCACACGGCCCGGCTCGCGCCCGACGACGTCGAGCTCGGTGGCAAGCGCATCAGCAAGCGCCAGGCCGTTATAGCGGTTATGGGCGCCGCCAACCGCGATCCCGAGCGGTTCTCCGACGCCGACCGGCTGGACATCACCCGCCCAGACAACCGCCATTTAGCCTTCGGCTGGGCCGCCCACTTCTGTTTCGGGGCGCCGCTCGCCCGGATCGAAGGTCAGGTGGCCTTCGAGACGCTGGTGCGGCGCCTGCCCGAGCTTCGGCTTGAGCCTGGCCCACTCGTCTGGCGCAGCAATCTTGGGCTGCGCGGGCTAACAGCGCTACCCGTGGCGTTCGGGGAATGAGCGAGACTCGCGGCGGCGCCCTTTGGCCCCCGCGTGCCACTCGTGTGCCGGCCTCACTCGCCCAGCGTCAGCTCTGGCTCCACGCGCAGGGGGCGCCCGACGTCCCGCTCTACAACGAGCCGATGACCGTCCACCACAAGGGCCTACTGAACAGGGCTGCCCTGGAGGAGGCACTGAACGAGGTGTTGCGGCGGCACGAGGCGTGGCGGACTACGTTCATCTCCGACGGGGACGACCTCTTCCAGGTCATCCATCCACTCGTGCCCGTT
>QHSV01000027.1 GCA_003221655.1 Candidatus Rokuibacteriota bacterium | reverse complement strand
GTGCGTACGCCTCGTCGTAAACGCTCTTCGCCATGGTGAGCCCTCCCTGGGCGCGGCCGCTGGACGGCTCGGGAACGTTATCACGGCCCGCGTGGGCACCGCCAAGCCCTGATCCTATGAGAGAATCAGCCCCCTCTTGACAATCTCGATCGAGAATGGGTATTTTGCATGCCATCGGAGACGGGATGAGCACTCACGTCCAAGAGCCGGCCTTGCGTTGCCCGGTGTGCGAGGCGAAGGTGGTTGTGAAGCTCCAGAACGAGGTAGTGATCCATAACGCGATCCTGAAGGTCGACCCGCCGACGGGCCGCGTGACGGCCAAGTGCCCGCGATGTAAAGCGTGGGTGCGGGTACCCCTGCGGTATGTGGGGTGACATGACTCCGTCGTAAGGCGACGTCGAAGCCAAAGACACAAGCCGGAGGACGGGCCGAGAAGCGCGCCCGCCCCCGGCTTTTGCGTTTCCGGAGGCCCTCATGAGTGAAGCCGTGAAAGAGACGAAGGCGCAGCGCGTGGAGAGGCTCAAGCGCGAGCTCAATCCCTGGGAGGCGTTTGCCGACATCCAGCGCTTCGCGCGTGAGGGCTGGGACGCGGTCCCACCCGAGTGGCTCGGCACGTACTTCCGCTGGTGGGGCATCTATACCCAGGGCGATGGTGTCGGCGCGGTCGGCGGCAAGGGCGGCGAGGGCAAGGCCGTTCGCCACTTCATGGTGCGTATCCGGATCCCGAACGGCGCCCTCGAGTCCAACCAGCTCAGGACGATCGCCGACCTCGCCGAGTGGCATGGTCATGGGATCGCCGACATCACGGTCCGCCAGAACATCCAGCTGCACTGGGTGACGCTCGAGAGCCTGCCCGATGTCTTCCGCGCGCTCTGGCTTCAGGGCGTGACCACGATGGGCGCGTGCGGCGACGTCACGCGCAACGTCACGGGCTGCCCGCTCTCCGGTGTGGACGCCGACGAGCTGGTGGACGCCTCACCGCTCGTCCTCGAGGCGACGCACCTGCTCAACGGCAATCCCGCCTTCTACAACCTGCCGCGGAAGTTCAAGGTCTCAATCGCGGGTTGCCGCGCCTGGTGCGCGTATCCAGAAATCAACGACATCGGTGTCACCGCGGTCAGCCACCCGGCAACGGGTGAGATTGGCTTCGCGGTCCGCGTCGGCGGGGGGCTCTCGACCGATCCGCACCTCGGAGTGCGACTCGACGCCTTCGTCCCCTGGGGCCAGGCGCTGGGCGTGGTTCGCGCGATCGCCGAGATCTTCCGCGACTCCGACGTGCTGCGACAGAACCGCGAGAAGGCGCGCCTCAAGTTTCTCTTCCTCCAGCACGGCTGGACTGCCGAGCGCTTCCGGGCCGCGATCGAGGAGCGCCTGGGGTTCCCCCTTGAGCCGGGTGTGCCCGACGACCCGCCCGACGACGTATACCGCGACCACGTGGGGATCCACGCCCAGAAGCAGCCGGGCCTCTCCTACGCGGGAGTCGCCGTGCTTCGTGGGCGTCTCACGGCCGACCAGATGCGCGCCGCCGCCGACCTGGCCGAGCGCTACGGGACGGGCGCGCTCAGGACGACCCACATGCAGAACCTCCTGATCCCGAACGTCCGCCGCGAGCGCGTCCACGCTCTCGCCCGCGACCTCGAGACCGCGGGCTTCGCGCTCGGTGCCTCACCGTTCCGGCGTGGGACCGTCGCGTGCACGGGCTCGGAGTTTTTCAAGCTGGCGCTCACCGAGACGAAAGGGTTTGCGCGAGGGCTCGTGGAGACGCTCGAGCGGCGGCTGCCGGGGTTCGACCAGCACCTGCGGATCAACATCACGGGCTGCCCGAACAGCTGCGGCCAGCACTGGATCGCCGACCTCGGCATCGAAGGCAAGAAGGTCAAGCAGGGCGGGGCGCTCGTCGATGCCTACTACTTCTGCGTCGGCGGCGCCGTCGGCCGGCATCAGGCCGTGGCACGACCCATCGGTCTCCGCCTGCCCGCGACCGACGTGGCCCCGGCGATCGAGCGCCTGCTGCGCACCTTCCTGGCCGACCGCCTGCCGGCCGAGAACTTCCGCCAGTTCGCCGCGCGCCACACGGACGACGAGCTCCGCGCGCTCCTGGCGGGCGAGCTCGTCGAGGCGGTCGCGCGCGACGTCGCGTCCGAGCGGCCGCCGCATGGGGTCGACGGCTGAGATGGGGTACTTTCCCGTGCTCCTCGACCTTACGGGCCGACGCTGCCTCATGGTCGGCGGGGGACCGGTCGCCGAGCGGCGGATCACCGGACTCCTGGCGGCTGGCGCGCGGGTGACAGTGATCAGCCCGCGGACGACGGCGACGCTAGCCGGGCTGGCCGCCGAGGGACGCATCGAGCTGGAGTCGCGCGGCTATCGCGAGGGCGACCTCGCCGGCGCCGATCTCGCGTTCGTTGCGACCGACGCAGGCGAGGTCAACGTGGCCGTGGCGCGCGAGGCGCGGGAGCGAGGCGTCTGGGTCAATGCCGCCGACGACCCGGCGCACTGCACCTTCATCCTCCCGGCGGTCGTGCGCCGTGGCGATCTCACCGTGGCTGTCGCGACGGGCGGCTCGAGCCCCGCCCTCGCCCGCGCCGTTCGGGAGGAACTCGAGGCCTATCTCACCGCCGAGTACGCGACGCTCGCCGCGATCGCGGCGGAGGCCAGGCGCGAGCTGCGGGTGGCGGGGCGACAGGTCACCGCGGACGCCTGGCGGCGCGCTCTCGGCCCAGAAGTGCGCCGACTCATCGTCGAGCGTGGGCGCGACGACGCCAAGCACCGACTGCTCGAGCTCCTCGGAGTCGAAGCATGCGCCCCGTAGTGCGAGCCGCAGGCCGTCGCGGGGCCGGGACGGTCGCCCTCGTCGGCGCGGGCCCCGGGGATCCCGGGCTCATGACGGTGCGCGGCCTCGAGCTGCTTCGCCGGGCTCACGTCGTCGTTTACGACCGGCTGGTCGACCCACGCCTTCTGGACGCGGCGCCGCGTGCGCGGCGCATCTTCGCGGGCAAGGCGTCCGACCATCATACGTTGCCGCAGGAGCGGATCAACGCGCTCCTGATCATGCACGCACGGCGCGGGCGCCGTGTCGTGCGGCTCAAGGGCGGCGACCCGTTCGTCTTCGGACGGGGCGGCGAGGAGGCCGACGCGTTGGCGCGCGCCGGGATTCCGTTCGAAGTCGTCCCCGGCGTCAGCTCGGCCGTCGCCGTCCCGGCGTACGCGGGAATCCCGCTCACACACCGGGGCGTCGCCTCTTCGTTTGCGGTCGTGACCGGACACGAAGAGGCCTGCAAGCGCGAGTCGAGCGTCGACTGGTCGCGGCTGGCGCGGGCCGTCGACACGCTCGTGGTCTTGATGGGCGTGAAGAGCCTGCCCCGGATCGCGCGTGAGCTGATCGAGCACGGGCGCCCCGCGGCGACTCCCGTCGCTCTCGTGCGCTGGGGAACCACGAACGTCCAGGAGACGATCACCGGCACCCTCGGCGACATCGCGGCCCTGGCAGCGCGCGCACGGCTCGAGCCGCCCGTCGTGATCGTGATCGGCGAGGTCGTCGCGCTGCGCGACCGGCTCCATTGGTTCGACGACAACCGTGTCCCTATGGAGGTGGCCCAGTGAGTGTCCGGCTCTCGACACCGATCGGCATCCTCGACGAGCATCCCGAGTGGTCGGCACGGCTCATCGCCGAGCTCCAGCACCGCCGGTTGCCGTTCGAGAAGATCGACCACTCGAACCACGCTTTCGACCCGCGCGATCGCGTCCCACGCTACTCGGTCATCGTGAATCGCACGAGCCCCTCCTCTCATCGGCGTGGCCACGGCGCCGTGCTGTTCTACGCCGAGGCGCTGCTGGCCCACTGGGAGGGGCTCGGCGTACCCGTCATCAATCCCGTCCGCGCGTACCGGTTCGAGAAGTCCAAGGCGCTCCAGATCGGGCTCTTCGAGCGGCTGGGCGTCCACTATCCTCGGACCGTCATCGTGAACCATCGCGACCAGGTACTCAAGGCGAGCGGAGAGCTTCGCTTCCCGCTCCTCGTCAAGCCGAACGTCGGCGGCTCCGGCGCGCTCATCGAGCGCTTCGAGTCGCGCGCCGAGCTCGAGGCGAGGAGCGCCATGCTCGACTTCGGCCCGGACGGGACGGCCCTGGTCCAGGAGTACGTCGAGTCGGAGGAGGGCGCGATCGTGCGGATCGAGGTAATGGACGACCGCTACCTCTACGCGATCCGGATCGTCCGCACCGCGTCCGACTTCAATCTCTGCCCGGCCGACATCTGCCGGGTCCCCGAATCGCCCCCGAGCGCCGCCCTTGGCGCCTGTCCCGTCGAGACGAACCCGGGGCTCAGCGTCATGCGCTGCGAGGCTCCGCCGGCGGTGGTCGAGCAGGCGCGCGCCCTGGCCCGCGCCGCGTCGATCGACATCGGCGGGATCGAGTATCTGGTGGGCCGCACCGACGGCCGTGTCTATTTCTACGACGTCAACGCCACCTCCAACTTCGTCGCCAATGCGCCCGCGGTGCTGGGCTTCGACCCCTTCCCGCGGTTTGCGGACTACATCGTCCGGGTGGCGACCGGCACAGAAGGAATCAAGTTCCCGAACGGCTGGCGTGCGCTGAAACCCTACCTGCGCCTGACGCCGCAGCCTCGGTAAAGAGCTCGGAGGGGCTTCGTCCCCCTTCCGGACCTCCCGCCGGCCCGCCGTGGGCGTGAAATCATGGGGTAAACTGGCGCCAGCCTGTTCGGGAGGAGCGCCGCCCATGAGCGAGTTTCGTCACGTCTATCGTACTGAACTCTCCCCGGTGAGCTTCCTCACCCGGAGCGCGTGCGTGTTCCCCGACAAGATTGCCGTCGTGCACGGGGCGCGGCGGTACACGTACCGTGAGCTCGCCGAGCGCGTGAATCGACTCGCCTCGGCCCTGCGCGCGGTGGGCCTCGCCAAGCACGACCGGGTGGCCTTCCTGTGCCCGAACATCCCCGCGATGCTCGAGGCGCACTTCGGCGTGCCGGCCGCGGGCGGCGTCCTCGTCGCCATCAACACCCGGCTCAGCTCGGAGGAGATCGGCTACATCCTGAAGCACTCCGGGGCGAGATTCCTCTTCGTCGACGCCGAGCTCGAGCCTCTCGTCAAGTCGCTGGACCTCACCGGCGTCCGCGTGGTGAGGGTGGACGATACCGGAGGGCCGGGCGATCCCTACGAGGACTTCCTGGCCGGGGGCGCGTCGGCGCCCGTCGAGAGCTGGCTCGAGAACGAAGAGGAGATGCTCGCAATCAACTACACCTCGGGCACGACGGGCCGGCCGAAGGGTGTGATGTACTCGCACCGCGGTGCGTGGGTCAACGCGCTGGGTGAGGTGATCGAGTCCCAGATGAGCTTCGATACTCGCTACCTCTGGACCCTGCCGATGTTCCACTGCAACGGCTGGTGCTTCACGTGGGGCGTGACCGCGGTGGCGGGCACGCACATCTGCCTGCGCCGCGTCGAGCCCGGGCGCGTGTGGGAGATGATCGATCAGGAGGGAGTCACCCACTACAACGGCGCCCCGACCGTCCACATCGGGGTCGTCAACGACCCCAGGGCTCACAAGCTCGCCCGCCCTGTGACCGTGTGCGTCGCCGGGGCGCCGCCCTCGCCGACGCTACTCGGCCGGCTCAAGGAGTTCGGCTTCCGGCCCGTGCACGTCTACGGGCTCACCGAAACCTACGGCCCGCACACGGTGTGCGCGTGGCACGAGGAGTGGAACGCGCTGCCGCTCGACGAGCAGTCGCGTCTGGCCGCTCGCCAGGGCCAGGGCTACGCGCTCTTCGACCTGGTGCGGGTGGTCGACGACCGCATGAACGACGTGCCGCGAGACGCGGCAACCCTCGGCGAGGTCATCATGCGCGGTAACAACGCCGCCATGGGGTACTTCCAGCAGGCCGACGCGACGGCCGAGGCGTTCCGCGGGGGATGGTTCCACTCGGGCGACATCGCGGTGTGGCATCCCGACGGCTACGTCGAGCTGCGCGACCGCAAGAAGGACATCATCATCTCCGGCGGGGAGAACATCTCGACGATCGAGGTCGAGCAGGCGGTGGCCCGGCACCCGGCGGTGCTGGAGTGCGCGGTGGTCGCGGTCCCGGACGAGAAATGGGGTGAGCGCCCTAAAGCCTTCGTCACGCTGAAGCCGGGACAGAAGGCGACCGCGCCGGAGATCATCGAGTTCTGCCGCAAGCACATCGCCCACTTCAAGTGCCCCGCGGAGGTGGAGTTCGGCGACCTGCCGAAGACGTCGACCGGCAAGGTGCAGAAATTCGTCCTGCGCGAGAAAGAGTGGAAGGGCAAGGAGAAGCGGATCAACTAGATGCTCCGGCTTGGCGTGCTCGATCAATCGCCGGTGCGGAGCGGCGGCGCCGTGGCCGACGCCATCCACGAGACGCTCGACCTCGCCGAGGCGTGCGATCGGCTCGGCTACCACCGCTACTGGCTCGCCGAGCACCACGCGACACCGGGGCTGGCGGGCTCGAGCCCCGAGGTGCTGATCGGGCAGGTCGCGGCCCGCACCTCGCGGATCCGCGTGGGCTCGGGCGGCGTCATGCTCCAGCACTACAGCCCGCTCAAGGTCGCCGAGAGCTTTCGCGTGCTCGAGACGCTCTTCCCCGGTCGTGTCGATCTGGGGATCGGCCGCGCGCCCGGGAGCGACCAGGTGACGGCCCGAGCGCTCCGAGACGGTGCGAGCCCCGAGTACTTTCCCCAGCAAGTCGCCGACCTCGTGGGTTTCCTTCACGGGACCTTGCCGGAGGGCCACCCCTACGCGCACGTGCTCGCGATGCCGACCGGGCCCACGGCGCCGGAGGTGTGGCTTCTTGGCTCGAGCGACCAGAGCGCCGCGCTCGCCGCGCACTTCGGCACCGGCTTCTCGTTCGCGCACTTCATCAACCAGGAGGGCGGCGCCGAGGTCACCCGCGCCTACCGGGGGCAATTTCGTTCGTCGGCCTGCTTGAACGCGCCCCGCGCGAGCGCCGCGGTGTTCGTGGTCTGCGCGGACACCGAGGCGGAGGCGCAGCGCCTGGCGAAGAGCCGCGAGCTCTTCATCGTCCGCCTGTACACCGGGCGCCCCGGCCGCTATCCGACGGTCGAGGAGGCCGAGTCGTACCCGTACACGGAGCGCGAGCGCGCCATCCTCCGGCACGCGCACCGGCGCACGGTGGCAGGCGCTCCCGAGCAAGTGCGCGAGCGGCTCGAGGCGCTCGCCGCCGAGTACGAGGCGGACGAACTGATCATCGTCACGATCACCCACGACCCGAAGGCCCGGCGCAGGTCTTACGAGCTGCTGGCCAAGGTCTTCGGCCTCGAGGAGGCGAGCCCATGACGACCCGTCGTCGTCTCGGAATCGTCGCCGCCGCGTTGGCGCTCACGACGCTCGGCGGACTCGCCCTCGTGCGCACCGGACCCGTGACGGCGCAAAATCCTGCCAACGCGGTCGCGCCGCGGTTCCAGGTGGATCCGTGGTGGCCGAAGCCGTTGCCGAACAACTGGCTTATGGGTCAGGCCGCGGGCGTGGCGGTGGATCGTCATGACCACGTGTGGGTCATCCAGCGCCCCCGCTCGCTCACCGAGGACGAGCGCGGCGCCACCCTGAACCCGCCGCGCTCCCTCTGCTGCGCGCCGGCGCCGCCAGTGCTCGAGTTTGACGCCGACGGCAACCTCCTCCGCTCGTGGGGCGGGCCGGGGGCCGGCTATGACTGGCCCCTGAACGAGCACGGAATCTTCGTGGACTATCAGGACAACGTGTGGATCGGCGGCAACGATCAGAAGGACCACCAGGTCTTGAAGTTCACACCGGGCGGGAAGTTCCTGCTCCAGATCGGCAAGGCAGACGTGACGGGTGGCGACAATGACACTGCGCACCTCGGGCGTCCGGCCAACATGAACGTGGACCAGGCGACGAACGAGCTGTTCGTCGCCGACGGCTACAAGAACCATCGCGTGATCGTCTTCGACGCGCAGACCGGCGCCTACAAGCGCCACTGGGGCGCCAACGGCCGGCCGCCCGGGGAGCCGGGCGTCAAGCGCTTCGGCAATCCGGTGCACTGCGTGCGGCTCGCTCGAGATGGTCTCCTCTACGTGTGCGACCGGATGAACAATCGCATCCAGGTCTTCAAAAAGGACGGGTCGTTCGTCAACGAATTCATCGTCGCGCCCGCGACGCGCGGCAACGGCTCGGTCTGGGACCTCGACGTCTCCCACGACGCGCCGCAGGCTTGGCTCTACAACGCCGACGGCGAGAACAACCATGTGTGGACGCTCCTTCGCGAGAACGGCAAGGTCGTCGCGAAGTTCGGCCGGAACGGCCGCCAGGCCGGCAACTTCCATTGGGTCCACAACCTGGCCGTGGACTCGAAGGGCAACATCTACACCGCCGAGGTGGACAGCGGTAAGCGCGCGCAACGGTTCGTGTTCAAGGGCGTCGGGCCCGTGGAGCCGTGATGAATCGTGGGCTCCGTCATCTGGCCCTCAAGACGCGTGATCTTCCGACCACCGAGCGCTTCTACGTCGACATCCTCGGTCTCCAGCGCGCATTTCCCCACGACGGGATGATCTTCCTCGAGACGCCCGGTGGGCAGGATCTCCTGAACTTCGTCGGGACGCGAGCCAGATTGGATCCGGACGCGGGAGGGTTCGACCACTTCGGCCTGCATTTCCCGCGCGCCGAGTGGAAGAAGGTTTGCGCGCGCGTCAAGGACGCGGGCGTCCGGGTCCACGGCCGCCGCGGTAACACCGCGATCTATATCAAAGACCCGAACGGTTACACGGTCGAGCTCTACTGCGACTGACCGACCGGCCGGGAGACCAATGGTCGGAGAGGTCTGGCCGAAGCTCGGGTGAAGGCCTTTCCGAACGTCCGCGTGATACCCAATGTCTGCTCGCGGTCGGCGCGCTCCGTCGGCTGGTTCAGTGGTTGGAGTGCGAGCCCGTGCGCCGTCGCGGCGAGATGGAGGCGCTGCCAGGCGCGCCCACCGCAAAGGCGTTGCGCATCATCGTGCGCATTGCGCACGATGAGCATGCCGAAGCCCGCGGCGGTCGCCACGAACGTCTCGCGTGTCGCCGCGAGCCAGAACCAGCGCGACCGGGCCTTCGGCCGGGTCGCTCCGCCAACGGTACCAGGCCTCGTAGGCCGGGCCCCGCCCGACGCTGAAGACGCCCTGGTCCCAGGCGCGCCAGGCGCTTCCGGCTCCGGCCACCACGACCACGGCGCCCGCGCCTTTTCAGGAGGACGCGCCGCGCACGCTCACGCCCGGTGTCAGCTACGCCGGCGCGTGGACGAACGGCAGGACGGCATAGCGTGCCCGGTCGACCTGGATGACGAGGACCACCCGCTGGGTGGGATTGTCGCGGAACGGGAACGGCCGGCCCGTATACTTGCGCGCGCTCCGGTCCATCGTCTTGAACTCCGGGTCGGGCCGGCGCTCGACGATGCGGCCGCGGAGCTGGGCTTCCTGGTACGGGTTGTCCATCGCGATGATGGACAGACCGACACGAGGATCCCGCCTGGTGTTCTTCGCTTTGAGCGAGCCCTCACCGGTGCACACGAGGATCGAGTCCCCCTCGAGATCCACCCAGACGGGCGCCACCTGAGGCGAGCCGTCAGTCATCAGCGTCGCGAAATGGGCGAAGTTGACGCCGCGAATGAGCGTCTTGATCTCGTCGGAAAGCTTCATGCAGCATCCCCTCCGTGGCTCAGCGGACTGAACTCGAGCTCGACCGTCGCCATCGGGCGCCTCCTAACGCTCGATCGGGGTATCGGCTCGACCGCCCCACTCGGTCCAGGAGCCGTCGTAGACCGCGACGTCGGATCGTCCGAGCGCGTAGAGCCCGAGCGCGAGGACGGAGGCGGTGATGCCCGACCCGCACGACGCGACAATGGGCTTCTCGAGGTCGAGCCCCGCCGTCTCGAATCGCCGCCGGAGGGCGTCGGCTCCCAGGAGCGTGCCGTCGGGCTGGTACAGCTGATCGTATGGGAGGTTCAGGCTCCCGGGGATGTGCCCGGCGCGAAGGCCCGCGCGCGGCTCGGGTTCGGTGCCGACGAAGCGCCCGTGCGAGCGGGCGTCGAGCACCTGCTCGCGCCGCTTCGTGAGATTGCCACGAATACTCGCGAGGTCGCGGACGAGGCGCCGGCGGAGGCGCGCGGTGAAGCGGCGCGGCCTCGGCGCCGGCGCGCCCGATTCGACCGGCCGGCCCTCGGCGCGCCACCGCGGGAAGCCACCATCGAGGACGGCGACCGCGTCGTGGCCAAAGGCGCGGAAGGCCCACCACACGCGCGCGGCGCTGACGACCCCGCGCGAGTCGTACACGATCACGCGGTCGCCATCGCCGATTCCCAGAGTCCCCACGCTCCGGGCAAATTCCGAGGGGCGCGGCAGCATGTGCGGGAGCGACGTGCGGGTGTCGGCGATCGCGTCGATGTCGAAGAAGCCGGCGCCTGGAATGTGCGCCTGCGCGAACTCGGCGCGCGCGTCACGCTTGAGCTGGGGCATGTGCCAGGAGCCATCGACCACCCGCACGTTGCGCCGGCCCAGGTTGGCGGCGAGCCATTCGGTCGTGACGAGCGGCGACGTCACCGGCGCTCGAGCACGCGAGGTCACGGGGCCGCCCGTCGCGCCGGCGTGCCTTCGAGGCGGAGCGTCTTGATATCGTTCAGGATGACCTCCGTGAAGAGGTACGACGTCGTGTAGATCTCCCGGACGATCGCACGCTCGTCGATCAGGAACACCTTGAGCACGTGCGCAAGCGGCCCGGCGGGCCGACCGCGCGCGTCGAGCTCGACGCGAACGTCCTGGCCGAAGCCGTCGAGGAGCGGCACCAGCGTCCGGGGGAGCTCGGTGGTGAGGAACGCCCACTCCACGCCGTTTCGGGGCATGCTGGCCGCGTAGTGGCGCATCGCGGCCGGGGTGTCCCGAGCCGGATCGAAGCTGAGCGAGACCAGGCGGACGCGCTCGCGGAGCTCGGGATCCTCGGCCACCCGGTGCCGTACTGTGTAGAAGACCTGGGAGGTCAGCGGACAGCCCCGGGGATCGGCGCACGACGTGTAGATGAAGCCGAGGAGCGTGATCTTCCCCGAAGTGAAGCGCGAGAGCGGCAGGCGCCGCCCATCGCGATCGAGCACCGGGCCGTCCGGCGCCCGCATGATCGCGTGCAGCGCGTAGCTCCCGGGCGGCGGCGGGACGAAGTCCATCGTGACCGAGGCCGGCAGGCGGTTGTCGGGCTCGTGCGCCGCGCCCGGTCCGGTCCCCGCAGCGGTGGCGAGCGCCGCGACCGCCGCGAGGACCGTGATGATCCGTCCGAACCGCGGCTCAGCGGAGCGTCGCGGTGCGCTCGAGCCCATACGCGGATTTCATCGCCTTCGAGCCGAGCTTCATGTGATGCGCGCGGCCGAGCTTCTCTTTGTAGAAGTCGACCTCGAAGGCGGGCTTGAGCTCCTTGCCGTCCCAGCGGAAGCCGCGCACGAACTGCTCGTCGTCCGCGCCCGCCTTGTCCCAGTTGGCGAGGAGCGAGGAAGCGATGTAGACGCGTGTCCCGTCCCAGCTCTGGGAGATCATGTTGACCTGCTTGCCGGTGACCCGTTCGTAGGTCTGGCGGGGCTGTTCGGGGTTCGACAGGTCGAAGTAGCGCGTCTTGCCGTCCATGAAGGTGTTGACCCACAGCCCGGTGCCGTCCTTGTTGATGCTGATGTCCACCGGAAGCGGGATCTTCGTCGGGTCGTCGATGACCGCGACCTCCTTGGCCTGCCACTCGCCGGAGGCGTCCGGCTTGATGAGCCAGAGCTTCGAGGTGAGCGCGGTGGCGGTGATCGCCCAGGTGTCGCCGTCCTTGAGCGACCACCGGATCTCGAGCGGCGCGCCGGGAACGCTCAGGACCTTCTTCGGCTTCATCGCCTTGAGATCCCAGACGGCCATGGTGTTCCCGAAGCGCTTCATGGCGTCGGCGTCCTTCACCAGCTCACCCAGGTTCCGCATGTAGTTCTTCCGGCCGGTGAAGCTCGAGGTCAGCAGCACGTTCTTCTGCGGATTGATCGCGATGTCGTAGCCGTAGCCGTCGCCGCCGCCCGTGGCGGGCATGGGGTAGGTGGCGATCAGCTCGCCCTTGTTGCTGTAGAGCGCCATTCCGGTCACACCGCCGCCGTCCTTGGCGTTGGACAGGCCCTGGACGAGCATCCGGCCGGGCATGGCGTAGAACGTGTGCGGACCAACGTACCCGGTCTTGGCCGGCATATCTGCGATCGTCTGCACGAGTTTCGGGCGCGCGGGGTCGGTTCCGACGTCGAAGATCGAGATGCGGCTATTGTCGAGGCCGCCGGCCCAGAGGAACCGACGGTCGTCGGTGAAGCCCATGTGATGAGCCTCGCCGCGGCCGCGCACGGACACTTTGTGAATCACCTTGCCGTAGCGACTCGAGGCCGGATTCACGTCGATGGTAACGAGCTTGTCGCCGCCGTCGCCCATGCTCTTGACGCCGAGCGCCCAGACGTACAGGTAATCTTCCTGTCCCTTGATCAGGTTGCCCATGTAGGGCGAGTTGCACGTCTCGTCCGCGCCAGCTGGTGACGCGGCGGCGAGGGCGAGGGCCAGGACGCCGAGGATTCCTCCGAGGAACGTCCCCCGAACTCGAATGGCACGCATGCAGGGCCTCCCAATTTCAGGTTGTCGTCAGTGAAGTGCTTGTGCTCACTCCCGGCTGATCCTGGCGCCGAGGCTCCGCAGGCGTTCGTCGACGCGTTCGTACCCGCGGTCCACCTGCTGCACGTTGCGGATGACCGAGCGGCCGTGCGCGGCGAGCGCCGCGGCGATCAGGGCCATCCCGGCCCGAATGTCCGGGGAGACGATGGTAGCACCGTGGAGACGGCTCGGCCCGATCACGAGCGCCCGGTGGGGATCGCAGAGAACGATCCGGGCGCCCATCATGATCAGGCTGTCGACGAAGAACAAGCGGCTCTCGAAGAGCTTCTCGTGGATCAGCACGGTCCCGTCGCATTGGGTGGCGTGCACGAGGGCCAACGGGGTGAGGTCGGCCGGGAAGCCCGGCCACGGGGCGTCATCGACCTTGGGGATCGCGCCGTCGACGTCGGCGACGATGGCTCGCTTCTGCGCGGCGGGCACCCGAAGGGCCGTGCCCTCGATCAGGGTCTCCACGCCGAGCCGGGCGAACACCATCCTGATCATCCGCAGGTGGTCCGGAGCCACCTCCCGCACACACAGCTCGCCGCCGGTCATCGCGGCGACGGCGACAAAGGATCCGACCTCGATGTGATCCGGGCCGACGCGATGCCGGGCCGGGTGAAGCTCACCGACGCCGTCGATCTCGAGGACGTTGCTGCCGATCCCGGTGATCCGTGCCCCCATCGCGTTCAGCGCATGACAGAGCCCCTGCACGTGCGGCTCTGAGGCCGCGTTCAGCAGTCGCGTGCGCCCGTCGGCCATCGCGGCCGCCATCACCGCGGTCTCCGTCCCGGTGACACTGGCCTCGTCGAGGAACATCTCGGCGCCCCGGAAGCGACCCGAGAGCTCGAGGTGATAGTAGGCGTCGTCGAGGGTGATCCGGGCGCCGAGCTGGCGAAGCGCGAGCAGGTGGGTGTCGAGCCTGCGACGGCCGATCTTGTCTCCGCCCGGCCGGGGCAGCACGGCGAGCCCTGTCCGCGCGAGGAGGGGCGCCGCGAGGAGGAACGAGGCCCGGATCTCCGAGGCCAGCGCCGCGTCGGGCCGCGACTCGCGGAGTCTCCCGGCGTCGACCCCGACCGCGTGCTCCCCCGACCAGTCGACGCCGACGCCGAGCGCGCGCAGGAGCTCGATCAGCGTGGTGACGTCCCGGATGCGCGGCACGTTCTCGATCACGACACTCCCCGTCGCGAGGAGCGCCGCCGCGAGGAGGGGCAGCGCTTCGTTCTTGTTCCCGCTCGGCGTCACGTCCCCGCCGACCGGGTGCCCGCCCTCGATCACGAAGCGGTCACCCGCCGTCGAATCTACCGAAGGCATCGGTCTAGACGTACGACGGCCCCTCGATCACCGGGTGCTTGACGAGGAACTCCTCGTCAACCTCGACCCCGACACCGGGCTTTTCGAGTGGTCTCACACAACCGTCCTTGCCGAGGGTATAGGGCGTGCCGACCAGCGTGTCGCGGAACAGGTTCCCCTTCGAGACGTCCGCCTCGAAATAGCCGGCGTTGTCGATCGCGGCCAGGAAGTGGATCGAGGCGGCCATGTTGAGCCCGGTCATCGACGTGTGCGGGTTGACCGAGAGCTTCCACGCCGAAGCCATGGCCGCGATGCGGAGCCCTTCGGTGATGCCGCCGGTCTTCGAGAGGTCTGGCTGCAGGATCGTGATGACGCGGTCCTCGATCACGCGCGTGAACTCGAAGCGCGTGTAGTGGTTCTCGCCGGCGGCGAGCGGGACGCGGCCGAAGGTTGCGGCGAGCGCGTAGCTGCGGTGATCGTGAGCCGGAAACGGCTCCTCGAGCCAGCCGACGCCATGCGCGTCGAGTCCTGGCATGGCGGCGCGCGCGTCGGCGACCGAATAGCCGGTGTTCGCGTCGACGAGAATGACCAGGCCGTCACCGAACGCCTTCCGGACGGCGGCCACGCGCTCGAGGTCGCGCCCCGGCGTGTCGCCGACGCGGAGCTTCACGGCCCGGTATCCGGCCGCGACGAGCGGACGAGCCTCGTCCACGAGCGCGGCTGGTTCCTGATAGCCGAGCGAGACGCCACCGGCATAGGCCGGGATGGGCCGCGAGGTCCCGCCGAGCAGACGGTAGAGCGGCCAGCCTGTCACCTTCCCGCGAATGTCCCAGAGGGCCGGATCGATCCCGCTCATGGCGAGGGCCGTGCCGGCCCCCATACCGTGGCTGCCGAGCTGCATCTTGTAGATGCGCGTCCACACGCCGACGACATCGGCCGCGTCCATGCCGAGCACGAGCTGGCGGAGCGTCGTGTTCACGAGGTGGGCGACCGCACCCGGCGCGCGGCCGTGGTGCGACTCGCCCCAGCCGACGACGCCATCGTCGGTCGTCACCTTGACGACGACTGCATCGCGCTTCACTGCTCGGCCGATGCCGAGCGTCACGCTGCCCTCGGGCGGCACAGGGAAGGACGTGGGATAGGCCTTGAGTTCGATGATCTTCATCGCGTCATTTCCCGGATCGAAGCCACGAGGAGTCTACGTCAACGAGGAAGGCGCGGGCCAGCCAATGTCAGGCCGTCCACGTGTGCTGACATTTTCGTCACCTCAAGGCTCGGAAAGGCCCGGTTTGCCCTCACCGTGTAAGACCTTCACTGCGGTGAGGACTTTGCCACCCTCTCCAGCCGATCTGGATCAGCCTGAAATCGCTCGTTCTGTCGACGTCCGTCGCCGGGATCCTGAGGCTCGCCCGCCGGTTTAATTTTTGCATGCATAGGTGGGTGGCTACCCTAATATGAGAAAGGAATGGCGGTGCAGCAGATTCTCGCCATAAACCGGTGACGGATTACCTTCCAGACACTCCATGTGTCGCCCGCGCCTACTGTCCTGGTTGTGAGCCCGATGCCGACCCAAGCCAGGAAATCCTCGACGTGCGCTGGTGCGAATCCCACTCTCCGGCGCGTGACGGCGCCGACGACGAGGTGGTAACCGCGTCCGCGTACCTGTCGGGGAGTGCCGAGGCGGGCGGCGACGACAACCGGCGCTGGTGCGACGTCGTCCACGGCCGCCGCTAAGCGGCGGATTCACCTCTCGGTGTGGTCAGCTCGTCGAGCGAGTGGATGATCCAGTGAGGCCGTACCGCGCTGTCCGGCGGTAGCCCGCGTCCCCCGCGGTCCATCCACACGCCCCTGAGTCCGAGTTGCTGCGGCGCGTCCACGTCCCACTCGAGATGATCGCCGACCATCCACGCCTCGGTCGGCACCGCGCCGAGCGCCTGTAGCGCCCGTCGATACACCGCCTCGTGGGGCTTGCCCACGCCGAACTCGCCCTCGATCAAGATCGCGTCGAAGAAGCGCGCTAGGCCGTGACGCTCGATCTTGTCGCGTTGCTGGACGGCGTCACCGTTCGTAACGAGAGCCAGCGGCACGCCCCGGCGCCGGAAATCGGTCAGGCAGTCGAGCGCCTCAGGGAACAGGCGCATCCTCTCTTTCCGCCGCGCCGCATAGTCACGCGCGACGGCCGCCGCGAGACCGGTGGTGGTCTGGCCGAGGCCCTCGAGGGCGAATTCCACGATGTGCTGCCAGGCCCCGAGCATGTTCAAGCGCTCCCGGCGTTGGCGCTCCGGGTCGTCCCAGAACCACCGCCGGGTGTCGGCGATCGCGGTGACGAGCACGGCCGGATCGATCCCGGCGGAGGCGCAGCAGGCGCTGCAGGCCTCCGTCCAGCTCTGGTCCACGCCGCCGGAGTAGTCGAGCAATGTGTCGTCGAGGTCGAGGAGCAGCGCCTTCACGATTCTTCTCGAGCGATGACGGCCAGCATGGTCTCGACCGCGCGGAGCATGAGGGGAAAGTCCATGCTGGGCTGCTCCAGTCCCGAGGCGGCGACCATCGTTGGGAGCAGGGGAAAATGGACGAAGCCAACTCTCGGTGGCCGGGACTGCTGGCGCACCGCATGGAGCGTCCAGTAGAGCGTCTGATTGCACAGATACGTACCCGCGGTGTTCGAGGCGTAGGCCGGGATGCCGTCCGCGACGAGCGCCTTCAGCATCGCGGCGAGCGGCAACGTCGAGAAGTACGCGGCTGGTCCGCCCGGAACGCACGGTTCCCCGCTCGCTCGAAAACCCGCGCTGTCGGGCTGCTCGTAGTCCATGACGTTCACGGCGACGCGCTCGAGCGCGACGCGGGCCCGCCCGCCCGCGAGCCCGAGGTGCACGACCGCCGCCGGCCTCGTGTCCGCGAGAGTTGCCGCGAGCCGCTTCGCCGCGTCGGTATGGTGAACGGGCAGAACCGCGCCGAGGATGCCGAAGTCGCCGACCCGACGTCCGTCGACGGCCTTGGCCAGCCCCTCGGAGGGGTTGACGGTGTGAGCCCCGAACGGCTCGAACCCGGTGACGAGGATGACGCGATCTTCAGGCATCGCCTGTTCTCTGGCTACCGTTCAGTCTGCCACATCGCCCGTCAGCCGCGCTGCACGAGCGGAGAGAGGCGGGGTAGCGTCACCGCCACCGCCACAGCGATCACCGTCAGGATGAGCCACGGCAAGGTGTAGTCGCCGGTAGCTTCGAGCATCACGCCGAAGATCGGTGGACCGATGAGGGTCCCGCTCCACGAAGAGGCGGTGGCGGCGCCGGTCAGGAGGCCGGCGTAGCGCGGCCCACCGATCTCGGCGACGAGCGCGAAGTAGAGCCCGACCCACCCGAACGCCCCGGCGCCCGCGACGAGAGCCAGCGGAATCATGAGCCACACGGGCAGCCGGGCCCCAAGGGCGAGCGTGGCGTAGGCGGCGGCACCGATGGCCGCGCTGGCCACCACGCCCGGTCGACGGCGGCCTCCGAAGGAGCGATCCGAGGTCATTCCCCACACCACGCGGCTGACCGTCCCGCCCACCTGCGCCAGGGCCAGGAACTGCGCCGCGGTCACCGCGGAAACAGCGAACGTCTCCTTCGTGTAGAGGACGAGGTAAGCCAGGAGCGAGGACTGGGTGATCGAGAGCGCGAGCCCGCAGCCGAACACGACGAGAACCGGCGGGCGCCGGAGGAACGTGCTGAGCTCGGCGAGCCGCGGCTGGTCGCCCACGCGCGTGGGCGAACCGGTCGGGCTGGGACGGTAGAAGATCGAGACGAGCGCGGCCGAGATGAGCGAGAGCGTGCCCGCGGCGGCGAGCGCATGTCGCCAGCTCCAGGCCAGCGCGATGGGCGGCAGCGCCAGCGCCGCGGCCAGCCCGCCCAGCGTGAGGCCGGTCTGCTTGACGCCCATCGCCATGCCGCGCGCGCGGGGCGGAAACCACTCCACAACCGCCTTGCCGGTGGCAGGATTGAGAGCGCTGAATCCGAAGCCGCCGAGGACCAGCAGCGTGAGGAGCCAGGCGAGGTTCGGGCTCAAGGCCGCGAGCGTGATCATGACGCCGACGAGGAGCTGACCGAGCCCGAGGGCGAGGCGAACGCCGAGGCGGTCGGTCAGCCAGCCGGCGGGGAGCGCCATCAGCGCACCGCCCAGATAGACCGCGGGCAGGAAGAGCCCGACCTGCACGCGGGAGAGCGCGAGCGATTCGAGCAGGAACGGCGCGAGCGGAGCCACCGCCAGGGCGGTGAGGGCGCCGAGACCGTGAGCGAGTGTCACGAGTACGAGGATCGGCCACCGGGACGTCACAGGGTCGCGATCGTCTCCCCCTTCGGACTCGCTCGGGTCTATTCTCTAGATGTGATCATCGCCCAGATCACCGACATGCACATCCGGCCTGAAGGCGTCCTCGCCTACCGGCGCGTGGACACGGCTCCCTACCTCGCCCGCGCCGTCGAGCACCTGCGCCGCCTGAGGCCGCGCCCCGACGTCGTGCTGGCCACGGGCGACCTCGTCGATGCCGGGACAGACGAGGAGTACCGGCGCCTTCGCGGGCTGCTGGCGCCGCTCCCCATGCCCGTCTACCTCATTCCGGGTAACCACGACAACCGCGATGCGCTCGCCGCCGTGTTCGCCGACCACGCGTACCTTCCGCGGTCTGGTCGATTCATGCAATACGTCGTCGAGGAATATCCGGTGAGGCTCGTGGCGCTCGACACGCTCGTGCCCGGGCAAGTCGGCGGCCTGCTCTGCGAGGAACGTCTGGGCTGGCTCGCGGCGCGTCTCGAAGAGGCGCCCGATCGCCCGACCGTCATCTTCATGCATCATCCGCCGTTCGTGACGGGAATCGCGCACATGGACAGCTACGGCCTCGCGAGCGCCCGCGAGTTCGCCGAGGTCGTGCGCCGCCACCCCCAGGTCGAGCGTATCCTGTGCGGCCATCTGCACCGCCCGATCCAAGCGCGCGTGGGCGGGACGCTCGCGAGCACCGCGCCGAGCACCGCGCATCAGGTGGCGCTCGACCTCGAGGACGATAACCCCCTGATGTTCACCATGGAGCCGCCGGCGTGCCAGCTCCATGTCTGGCGCCCCGGCACCGGCCTCGTCAGCCACACGAGCTACATTGGCGACTTCGACGGGCCGTACCTCTTCTCCGACGGCAGGAAGGCGATCGGGTAAGGCCTCAGCCCCGCAAGAACGCCTCGGCGGCTTCCATGAGCGTCTCGGAGAGGGTGGGGTGAGCGTGGATCGTCGCCGCGAGATCCTCGACGGTGAGCGCCGTCTCGACGGCGAGCGCGCCCTCGGCGATGAGCTCGCCGGCGCCCGGGCCCACGATGCCGACGCCGAGGACGCGGCCCGAGTCCGGGTCCGCGATGAGCTTCGTCAGGCCGTCGCTTCGCCCGAGCGTCAAGGCACGGCCGGCGGCCGCCCACTCGCGCTTGGCCACCTTGACCGTGCGACCCTCGCGCTCCGCCTCGGACTCGGTGAGCCCGCACCAGGCGATCTCCGGGTCCGTGAACACCACCGCGGGGACGACGACGTTGTCGAACGCCGCCGCGCGCCCCGCCATGACCTCGGCGGCAATCTTGCCCTGGCGCATCGCCCGGTGGGCGAGCATCGGCTCGCCGGTGACGTCGCCGACCGCGTAGATCGCTGGATCGGTCGTGCGGCAGCGGTCGTCCACGCCGATGAAGCCGCGCGTATCGGCGCTCACCCGGGTGCACTCGAGACCCAGTCCAGCACTGGCCGGCCGCCGGCCGACCGCGACGAGCGCGCGGTCGAAAGCGGCGACGCTGTCGCCGTCGAAGCGCGCCTCGATCGCCGAGCCTCGTTCGACGAGCGACGTCACTCTGGCGCCGAGGCGGATCTGGGCGAAGAGCTTCTCGCACCGGCGGGCGAGCGGGTGAACGAGCGCCCGGTCGACGCCCGGCAGGAGGCCGTCGGTCATTTCCACGAGCGTCACCGCGCTGCCCAGCGCGGCGTAGACCTGCCCGAGCTCGAGGCCGATGTAGCCGCCGCCGATCACGAGGAGCTTCTCGGGCACGTCGGCCAGCTCGAGCGCTGCGGTCGAGTCGATGACGCGATCGCTCGAGATGGTGAGGCCGGGCAGGCCGGTCGGCGCCGAGCCCGTGGCGATGACGGCATGCTTGAAACGCACTTTTTGCGGCTCGTCGCCCTCGACGCGCAGCTCGCGCGAGCTCTCGAAGACCGCGCGGCCGCCGATCACCTCGACACCTTTCGCCTTCGCGACCGACGCGAGCCCGCGCGCGAGCCGGCCGACGACCCGCTCGGTTTTCCACTTGCGCAAGGGATCGAGCGACACCCGCGGCTCCCCGAAGTCGACGCCGAGCTCGCGCGCGCGCTCGGCGTCCTCGATGAGCGCGGCGACGTGGAGCAGCGCCTTCGACGGGATGCAGCCCTCCCAGAGACAGGCGCCGCCGAGGCGCTTGCCCGCGTCCACGACGACCGTCTCGAGCCCCAGCTCGGCGCAGCGGAAGGCCGCCGAATAGCCGCCGGGTCCGCCACCCACCACGGCGACGTCGACCTCGATCACGAGGTCGCCCATCACCACGGCCTGATCAGTCCCTCATTCCGCGACGCCGCGGACCGCCCAGGCGCGAGCGATCAGACGGATGCTGCCGTCGGCCTGGATCGGCAAGGTCGACCGGACGCGCTCACGGAGGGCGGCGCGGCGCTCCTCGCTGAGCGACATGCAGTACCCGGGCGCCGGCGCCTGCCCGCCGAGGAACGGCGACCAGTAGTCGTCGAAGTCCTTGAAGACCGTCGGAACGTCGATCGCGAGAACGCGGACGTCCTGCAGGCCGGCGCCCTCGAAGAGCTCGACGAGCGGCGCGGGCCTGGCGAGTGGAAACCGCCGTCCTTCGTCGAGCTCGAGCGCACCGGGATCGAGGGCGACGGCCGCGTCCCAGAAGCGGCGCATGAGCTGCATCTCACCCGCGTAGTCCCAAACGTACGCCGCCGCCGTGCCTCCGGCCGACAGCGCGCGCTTCATCTCGCGCACCGCCCGCGCCTGGTCCGGCACGAAGTTCAGCACCAGTCCGGAGACCACGGCGTCGTGCTCGCTGTCCTTGACGGGGAGCGCCTGGGCGTCGCCGGCGCGGAAACTGACCCGCGGGTCGGTGACGCGCGCGCGGGCATACGCGAGGTACTCCTCGGACCGGTCGACGCCGACGACCGCGTCCGGCGAGCAGCGCGAGACGATGGTCTCGGTCAGGGCGCCGGTGCCGCAGCCGACGTCGAGCCAGCGGAGGTCGTCGGGCGCGCTGAGCCAGCCCAGAAAGTCACGCGCGACGAGCCGGCTCCAGCGGCCCACATAGGGCTCGTAGGTATCGCCGCTCGACCAGGTATCTCGATGGTCGGACATCAAGGCCTCCTTTTATCGCCGCGCCTCGGCCGGCGGGGCCCCAGCCCCGCGACGGCTTGCGGCGCGCACTGCCTGTCGGATCACCATTCCAGGAGAAGCTGCTCGGGGCGCTCGAGCCGCCGCACGATGGCCGCGGCGAAGCGGGCGCCGTCGGCGCCGTCGGCGACGCGGTGGTCGAACGTGAGTGAGATCGGCAGGAGCGTGCGCGGTACGATCCGGCCCTCCTGCACGACGGGCTCTTCGCGGGCGCGGGCGACGCCGAGGATGGCCGCCTCGGGGTAGTTGATGATCGGAATCGCCCCCGTGCCACCGAGCGCGCCGATGTTGGTGATCGTGAACGTGCCTCCGCGCAGGTCGTCGAGGGTCGCTTTGCCCTCGCGGACGCGCTGGGCGAGCGCCGCGAGCTCGCGCTGCAGCTCGATGAGCGGCTTCCTATCGACGTCGCGGATCACCGGGACGATCAGGCCGCGCTCGGTGGCCACCGCGACGCCGAGATGGCAGTACCGCTTGAGGATCAGCTCGCCGGCGGCCGGGTCGAGGCTGGCGTTGAACTGCGGGTGCTCGTGGAGCGCGAGCGCGGCCGCCTTCAAGAGGAAGCTCGTCAGCGTGAGCGTGAGGCCGCGCGCGCGTGCGGGCTCCACGTTACGGCGGATGATCGCGTCGAGCTCGGTGACGTCAGCACGATCGAAGTGCGTCACGTGCGGGATGAGCGTGGCCGAGAGCGTCATGCGCTCGGCGATGATGCGACGCAGGTGGGACAGGGGCTGCCGCTCCACCGGCCCCCACTGCTCGAACCGGGGCAGCGCGGGCTCCACGCCGACCGACCGTAGCGGCTTGGCGACGGCGCCGCGCTCCGGAGCCTGCCCGGCCGGCGCGAGTGGCCGTCTCTCTGCGCCGCCGGTGACGGCGCGCACGTCGTCATCGGTCACGCGCCCGCCCGGCCCGGTGGCCCTCACGGTACCGAGATCGACGCCGAGCTCGCGGGCGAGCCGCCTCGTGGCCGGCGTCGCCGGCACCGGCCCCACGCGCGCGCCGGCCGCCGCCGGTCCTCTGCTCGCGCCGCCTGAACCCCTCGTCACCGCTGCCGCGGGCTCGTGACCTCGGCCGGCCGTTGCAGTCGTGGACGTAGTCGAGATCTGGTTCACCTCGCCGGCCGCCGCGGGTTCCCGGCGGGGTGGGGAGGTGGGGCGCCCCTGCCGGAACCTGTCGTCGTTCTCAAGTTTCGGCAGGGGCGCCCCACCTCCCCGCCCCGACGCCGCCAGCGTCGCGTCGTCGAACGTGACCAGCACCTCACCGACCTTCACGGTCTGCCCGGGTTGGACGTGAATGCTGGCCACGCGACCGCCGAACGGCGAGGGGATCTCGACCGTGGCCTTGTCGGTCTCGACCTCGAGGAGCGGCGCGTCCTCGGCGATGACGTCGCCCTCATTGACGAGGACCTTGACGATCTCGGCCTCGGTCAGTCCCTCACCCAGGTCGGGCAGCGCGAACGGCCGGGGCATTGCCTCAGAACGCGAGGGTCGCGCGCGCGGCGGCGACGACCCGGGGCACGTCGGGGATGTTCGCCTTCTCGCGCGCGAAGCCGACGAACGGCACGTCGTGCGCGGCCACGCGTCGAACCGGCGCCTCGAGCGAGAGAAACGCGCCGTCCATGATCGAGGCGGCGATTTCGGCACCCGGGCCGAAGCTGCGTGGCGCCTCGTGAACGACGACGGCGCGGCCGGTCTTCTTGACCGAGGTCACGAGTGCGTCGCGATCGAGCGGCGAGATCGTCAGCAGATCGATCACCTCGGCGTCGACCCCGTCCTCGTCACGGAGGACATCGGCGGCCTCGAGGGCGACGCGGACCATGGCGCCGTAGGCGATCAGCGTGAGGGCGCTCCCCTCGCGCGCCACCTGCGCGCGCCCGAGCGGCACCGTCTCGCTCTCCTCCGGAACCTCCTCCTTGGCGGCGTGGTAGAGCGCCTTCGCCTCGAAGAAGATCACGGGGTCGGGATCGCTGATGGCGGCGGCGAGCAGCGCGCGCGCATTGCGGGGGCCCGATGGAATGACCATCTTCAGCCCGGGAATATGAGCGTAGAACTGCTCCTCTGATTCCGAGTGATGTTCGAGAGCGCGAACGCTTCCCCCGTATGGCATGCGGATCACCATCGGGATGTGAAAGCGTCCCTGGGAGCGCGCCCGGTAGCGCGCGCAGTGGTTCTCGATCTGGTGGAAGCACTGGAAGGCGAAGCCCGAGAACTGGATCTCGCAGACAGGCTTGAGGCCGTAGAGCGCCATGCCGACGGCGGTCCCGATGATGGCCGCTTCGGCCAGCGGGCTGTCGATGACGCGCTGGGAACCGAACTTTCGCTGCAAATCATCGGTCACGCGGAAGACGCCGCCATCCACGCCGACGTCCTCGCCCAGGACGAGCACGTCAGCGTCGCGCTCCATCGCCTGGAAGAGGGCGAGGTTGAGCGCCTTGACCATGTTCAGCTTGGGCATCGCGTCAGCGCCGCGTCAGTCGCTGGCCCCGCATCGGCGTGGGGCTCGGCGGCGGCATCTCGCCGGTGCGCGCCGGGGCGGCCGGCTCACGCGCGGCCATCGCTTCCCGCTGGGCCTTGAGGTCCGCCGGCAGCTCGGCGTACACGTGGTCGAACATGGTGAGCGGATCGGCGGGCGGCGCCGACTCGAAGCGACGCACCGCCTCGGCGATCTCCTCGTCGATCCGCTGCTCGACGTTCGCCTCGAGGAGATTCCGTTTCTCCAGATACGCGCGGAAGCGGGTCAGAGGGTCCTTCTGCTCCCACATCGCGACTTCTTCGTCGGTCCGATACTTGGTCGGATCGTCGGCGGTCGTGTGAACGCCGAGGCGATACGTCACACACTCGATCAGCGTGGGACCGTCGCCGGCGCGCGCCCGATCGACGGCCTCGCGCGCGGCGGCGTAGACGGCGAGGACGTCGTTGCCGTCCACCTGGATGCCGGGCAGGCCGTAGGCGAGTGCCTTCTGGGCGATCGTGCGTGAGTGCGTCTGTTTCTTCAGGGGCACCGAGATCGCCCACTGGTTGTTCTGACAGACGAAGACCACGGGGACGTGCCAGACTCCGGCGAAATTCAGCGCCTCGTGGAAGTCGCCCTCGGACGTCGCACCGTCGCCGAAGTACGCCATGACGACCACGTCGTCGCCCCGGTACTGGGCGGCGTAGGCGAGACCCACCGCGTGGGGAAGCTGGGTCGCGACCGGGATCGTGATCGGCAGATCGTGCTGGTCGAGGGCCGGCTGGCCCCCTTCGAGATGGCCGGCGAAGAAGAGCAAAAGCTTCTCGATCGGCCACCCGCGCCAGATCATCGCCGCCGTCTCGCGGAACGACGGCACCATCCAATCGATCCGCCGCAGGGTGAAGGCGCTTCCCATCTGGGAGGCCTCCTGACCCTTGGTCGGGGCGAAGGTCCCGATGCGTCCCTGGCGCTGCAAGCGCACCATTCGCTCGTCGAGCCGGCGGCCGAGCACCATCGCGCGATAGAGGGCTCTCAGGTCTTCCCCGGCCAGCTTGGGCTCGAGCGCGGTGTCGAGGTTGCCGTCGCTGTCGAGGATCGACAGGTATTCCACCTGGAATCGAGGTTCGAGGGTGATTCTGGGCATTGGCGGCCCAGATCCATTCTAACCCCCGAACCCCCGAGAGCTACCTCTTTGCGGCCTGGGCCTTCTTCGCGGGGGCGGCTGCGGCGGGCTCGGCTCGCTTCGCCTTCGCCAGGGGCTTCTTCTCGCCGGCGGCGACACGCTTGGCGAGGCTTTCCTTGAGCGCTTCCATCAGGTCGATCACCTGGGCGCGCTGGACCTGGGGCCCGGCGACCGTGACTTCCTTGCCCTCGACCTTCTGGTTGATCAGGTCGAGGACGCGGTGGCGATACTCGTCCTGGTATTGCTCCGGGTGGAACTCGTCGCTCGAGAGGCCGTCGATGAGCTGGAGCGCCAGCTCGAGCTCGCCCGCTTTGATCTTCGCCGACTGTCCACGGTCGATCTCGCCGAAGTCGCGCACCTCGTCGGCGAAGTACATGGTGTGGAGCATCAGGCCGCCCCGGGCCGGTCGGATGAGAACGAGACTCTCCTTGCCGCGCATGACGAACTTGGCCAGGGCGACCCGCCCGCCCTTCTCCATGGCGTCGGCGAGGAGGCGATACGCCTTGTCGCCGCCCTTGTCAGGCCCGAGATAGTAGGTCTTCTCGAAGAAGATCGGATCCACGGACTGGAGCGGCACGAACTCGGCGATGTCGATGACCTTCGAGACCTCGCCCTCGAGCGACTTCAGCTCCTCGTCGGCGACCCTCACATACTGGTCCTTCGTGAACTCGTAGCCGCGAACCAGGGACGCCCGGTCGACGACCTCGTTGCACACGGGACAGAACGTCTGCTGCTTGATCCGCGAGCCGCACTTCGCATGGAGCAGGTTGAAGGACACGCTGGCCGAGGACGCGGTGGTGAAGAGCCGGACCGGGATCGAGACCAGGCCGAAGGAGATCGTGCCGGAGCCGATGGAGTGCGGCGCCATGGTTTGCACGATAGCACGATGCTCCCTATGATGCGCGCAGGCATGGTCTCTCCCATGGATAGCGTGTCCGCGCCGGTCGAGCGGCGACATGTCGGGGTCTTGACCGCCCTTTCGGCGCTCGCCCTTGTTGCCTTCTTCGCCCTGATGGCCTGGCTGCAGTACGGCGGATCACGCGTGGAGTCGGTGGCGGAGCCCGAGCGTGCGCTCGCGCTGATCGTCGGCCGGACCATGGATTTTGACGAGGCGATCGCCCGCGCGCCCGCGTGGGAGCGGTTTTTCTACCGTGTGATGTCGAGCGAGCCCGCGGGGGATCTCCGGGAGGCAATCCGGTGGTACGAGGAGCTCGCCGACCAGTCGTTCGATCCCACCGTCGATCTGTACCTCGCGATCCTCGAGGGTGAGGCCGGGCGTCTGGATAGCGTCCAGCGCCGGATGGACGAGTGGGACCACCGACCCGACCCGCTGCCCGAGCTCGCGCGTCTCGTCGCCGCTGCCTATCTCGGTGACGAGCTGGATACGCCGCCCGGGACGGTCCTCGACGAGGCGCTCGGAGAGGCCCTCGAAACGGGCTGGTTCAGGGACCGGATCGCCACGCGCCTGGCGTCCCGAGCGGGCGACCGCGAGCTGCTGGGCAGGGTGACGGAGGCGCAGGTCGTTCGGTCCGACCGGCTGCTGCTCCGCATGCGCCCGATGATCGCGCTCGAGCTGGTGTTGCTCGGCGTGGGGCTGCTCGCGCTGATACGGCTCGCGCGGCGGCGCGGCGCCCTCGCACGGGTGGGCGCGGCGATCCTCCCACCGCCCTGGCGGGGCCGCGAGGGCGTGGTGGTCCTTGTCCGCGGCGGGGCGCTTGGCGTGATCACGCTCAGCGTCCTCTACCTCTATTCCGTCGTGGGCCCAGAGCAGCCGTTCACCCGGGTGATGCTCGGTACTGTGACGAACCTCGCCTTCGTGCCGGTGCTGGTCCTCGCCTATGGCCGCTTGCTGCGGCCGTCGGAGTTGCGCTTCGGCGAGAGCTTCGGGCTGGTGCCCGTGGCCGGCGGGTGGCGAAGCCTCGCCCTCGTGTTCCTCGCGCTTCTCGCGGTCGGCCAGCTCGGCGAGGGCGTGATGGACGTGGCCGGGCGATGGCTCGGGCTGTCCGCGCACTGGACCGAGTGGTTCGACCGCGACCTCGTGTGGGGCGCCCCGCTTGTGGTCGGCGTGACGCTCCTCGACACGGTCGTCCTCACCCCGGTGTTCGAGGAGATCGTGTTCCGCGGGCTCCTGTTCGCGACCCTGCGCCGGAGGTTCGGAACGAGCGTGGCGGCAGTGCTGAGCGCGGGGATCTTTGCCGTCGCCCACGGCTACGGCGTCCTCGGCTTCGCCGCCGTCTTCTGGAGCGGGCTCCTGTGGGCGTGGGCGTACGAGCGAACCGGCAGCCTGCTCCCGTCGATCGCGTCGCACGCCGTGGACAACCTCATGGCCTCGCTCGGCGTGATCCTGGTGCTGCGTGGCTAGCCGCGATCTCCAGGAATATCGGCGAAAGCGCGATCCCGCGCTGACGCCGGAGCCGTTCGGCGGCCCGGGCCAGGCCGGTGGCAGCCGGTTCGTCGTTCACAAGCACTCGGCGCGGCGGCTCCACTACGATCTGCGCCTGCAGATCGACGGCGTGCTGAAGAGCTGGGCCGTGCCCAAGGGGCCCTCGGTGCGCTCCCACGAAAAGCGGCTCGCCGTGCACGTCGAAGATCATCCCCTCGAGTACGCGGACTTCGAGGGCGTGATCCCCGAGGGCAACTACGGCGCGGGCCCGTCGATCGTGTGGGACGCCGGCCGGTTCCAGCTCGTGAAGCCGGAGCCTGCGCGCGAGCAGCTCGAGCGCGGCAAGCTCGAGTTCGAGCTGTTTGGCCTGACGGTAGAGGAGCTGCGCGACGGCCCGGGACGGGTCGAGACGCTGCGCAAGCGCCTGGCCGAGCTCGGGGCGCCGCGCGCCGAGATCGCGCCGCGTGGGGAGCTCGTGATGCTCGCCACGCTCGTCGGCGAGGCCCCCACCGATCCGGCGTGGCTCTTCGAGATCAAGTACGACGGCGTCCGCGTCCTCGCCTCCCGCGCCGATGACCACGTCGAGCTCCGCGGGCGGAGCGGTCAGCTCGTCACCGCCCGCTATCCCGAGGTGACCGCGGCCCTGCGCGCGCTACCGCTCCCGCGATTCCTGCTGGACGGCGAGATCGTCGCGCTGGACGACGCAGGGCGCTCGAGCTTTCAGCGGCTCCAGGAACGGATGGGGCTCACGAGCCCGGCCGACATCGAGCGCGCGCGCGCGGAGGTGCCGGTCAGCGCGGTCTTCTTCGACGCGCTCGCGCTCGACGGACGCGATGTACGTAGAGTCCCGCTCGAGGCGCGCAAGGAATGTTTGAGGCTCTTTCTACCCGCGCGCGGCGTCGTCTACTACAGCGATCATGTCGTCGGCCACGGCGCCGAGTTCCTCGCCGCCGCCTGCGAGCAGCATCTCGAGGGGGTGATCGCGAAGAAGCGCGACAGCTTGTACCTCTCGAGACGCTCGACGGACTGGCTCAAGATCAAGTGTCAGCTCCGGCAGGAGTTCGTCATCGGCGGCTACACGACGCCCCAGGGCACGCGCGCCCGGTCTGCGAGGTTCGCTTCACCGAATGGACACGCGACGGCGGTATCCGGCACCCGGCTTTCCTAGGGCTGCGTGACGACAAGCGCCCGGAAGACTGCGTACGCGAAGCGCCGGTGGTGGCGCGTCGGGGAGGGGCCGGGGCGGAGGGGTCAGCAGGTGTCGCGGGACCACGCGGCTCGCTTCCGCTGCCCGGTAGCTGCTGGGCTCCATCTGGGCGCGTGTGGTCCGTCGACAGTTTGCGGGAACGGGTCCCTGCGACACCTGCTGACCCCTCCGCCCCGGCCCCTCCCCCACGCGGTCGCGCTGGTGCTCGCACGCGAGCGTCTCGGCGTTCTTCGTCCGAAGCTCCGAAGGAGCCGGGGGCGGATGAGCGGCGCGTGACGATCACGAATCCGAGGAAGGTGTTCTGGCCCGACGAGGGATACACGAAGTCGGACTTGATCGATTACTACGACTCGGTCTCGCCGTGGCTCCTGCCGTATCTACGGGATCGGCCGCTCGTGCTCACGCGCTACCCCGATGGGATCAAAGGGAAGTCCTTCTTTCAGAAGGACGCGCCTGAATGGATCCCGTCGTGGATCAGGACCGCGCGGATCCACTCGCACGACGTGGGCCGCGACATCGACTACTTCGTCGTGGACGACCGCGAGAGTCTCCGCTACGTCGTGAATCTCGGGACGATCCCCCTGCACCTCTGGAGCTCACGCCGGCAATCGCTCGACCACCCGGACTGGCTCGTGCTCGACCTCGATCCCAAAGGGGCGCCGTTCACCGACGTCGTGAAGGTGGCGCGGGCGCTCCACCGGATCCTGGAAGAGCTCGCGCTGCCGAGCTACGTCAAGACGTCCGGGGCGACGGGCCTTCACATCCTCCTGCCGCTCGGCGCCCGTTACGACTACGACGTGACGCGGACCTTCGCGCGGCTCCTCGCGGTGATGGGGGTCGAGGCCGAGCCCGCGATCTCGACGATCGCGCGACCGCTGCGCTCGCGCGGCGGCAAGGTCTACATCGACTTCGGCCAGAACGGCCAGGGCCAGACCATCGTGGCACCGTTCTCGGTGCGCCCGCTGCCGGGGGCGCCGGTCTCGTGCCCGCTCCGCTGGGAGGAGGTCACCGCCACGCTCGACCCCTCGCGCTTCACGATCACGACGGCGCCGGCGCGCTTCCAGAAGCTCGGCGACCCACTGGCCCCGGTGCTCACCGGGTGGATCGACGTCGCGGCCACCCTCCGGAAGCTCGAGCGCCGGAGCGCGCCGGATCGCTGAACGCGACCGTCAGGGCAACCCGCAGGCGTTTGCCACGGTCGCTAGTCGAGGCTCGCCTCGAGGCGCGCGACCATCTCGTCGATCTCGTCAGCGGACACGGTGAGCGCCGGCATGAAGCGGAGCGTGTCAGGGCGCGGCGCGTTGATCAAGAGCCCGTGGTCGAGCGCCGCCGCGGCGACCTTCTTCGAGTCCTGCCCCTTCAGCTCGAGCGCGAGCAGCAGCCCGCGGCCGCGGACTTCGCCGTGGCCGCGGTCGGCCGCGAGGGCTCGCAGGCGGTCCGCCAGGTAGGTCCCGTTCGCGGCGACCATCTGAAGAAACTCCGGCTGTTTGACCGTCTCGACCACGGCGCGGCCGACGGCGGCCATGAGCGGATTGCCGTTGAAGGTACCGCCCTGATCGCCGTATTCGAAGCAGCTGACGCTGTCGGCGGCGACGAGCGCCGCGAGTGGGACTCCGCCGCCGAGGCCCTTGCCGAGCGTGACGATGTCCGGCGCGATGCCGGCGTGCTGGCAACCGAGGAAGCGCCCGGTGCGCCCGACGCCCGTCTGGACCTCGTCGAGGATCATCAGGACTCCGCGCTCCCTCGTCAGCGCCCGCAGCGCACGCACATAGTCGTCGGGGGCGACGACGACGCCTGCCTCGCCCTGGATCGGCTCGAGCATCACCGCGGCCGTGGCAGAGGTGATGGCCGACGCGACGGCGTCGAGGTCGCCCAGCGGGACCTTCTGAAATCCGGGAACTTTCGGCGCGAAGAGCGTATCCCAGCCCGGCTTGCCCGAGGCCGCCATCGTCGCCAGCGTGCGCCCGTGGAAGCTCCCATGCATGGTGATGATCTCGAAGGCGCCGTCGCGATGCCGGGACCCCCACTTGCGCGCCAGCTTGATGGCGCCCTCGTTCGCCTCGGCGCCGCTGTTGCACGGGAACACCTGGTCGAGTCCCGACGTCTCGGCGAGGAGGGCTGCGAGCTCCGCCATCGGCTCGTTGTAGTACGCCGGGCTGCAGTTGATCAGCCGGGTGCCCTGCGCCTGCAGGGCGTCGAGCACGATCCGCGGCGAGTGCCCGAGTGCGTTCACGGCCCATCCCTGAACGAAGTCGAGATAGCGCTTGCCGTCGCGATCCCAGAGCCACGAGCCCGCACCCCCGACCATGACGAGGGGCGGTCGGTCCGCGATTTTCATGATCCGGTCGAGCGTTGCAGTCATCACTCCCCTCCTGTGATCAGGTCCATCGGATGCCATCGAGCCGGCGCTGCATGATGGTGACGTCGTGCCAGCGGCCGAGCTTGAACGCGGATTCCCGCTCGACGCCGACGCGGTAGAACCCGTGGCGCTCGTGAAGGCGAAGGGACGCGGCGTTCTTCGCCGTGATGCGCGCCAGCATCGAGTGGTGCCCGAGCACCCCGGCGCGCCGGATGAGCTCGGCGAGGATCAGGCTCCCGAGGCCCGCGCCGCGCCGGCCGCGCTTGACGTAGACGGAATCCTCGACCGTACGGGCGAAGGCCCGCCGGGGCTGGTAGGGCGAGAGGGAGCCGTACGCCACCACGTCCTCAGCGGCCACGACGACGATGGCGGGATAGCTCTCGGTGTGCCGGGCCAGCCACTCGCTCTGGGCGACCTGGTCCCTGGGCTCGGTGTCGGTGGTCGCATCGGTGCAGAGGATCTCGTGGTTCCAGATCGCGGCGATCTGCTCGAGGTCCGCCTCGCGCGCGTCACGGATCGCGACCTGGCCGGGGCCCGCGTGGCGAGCGCTACGCGAGTCCGGGCGCGGCCCATGGGCCGCGAAGAAGCCTCCGGCGCGCGGCAACGGCCCGAGCGCAGTCCAGCCGCTCCCGCGCGAGCATCTCGGCGAAGTAGGGGTTCATGTCCACGGACCGCATGATCGCGAAGGAGGGGTCATCAGGGAAATCAATTGTTATGATCGTTACGATCAGTTATTTTTTGTAGTCTCGACATGGATCTCCAGCTCACCCACCTGCACACGCTCGAGGCCGTGGCGCGCCACGGCAGCTTCTCACTGGCGGCGCGCGAGCTCCGGCTCACGCAGCCGGCGGTGAGCATGCAGGTGCGCCAGCTCGAGCGAGATCTGGGGCTGCCCCTGCTCGAGCGCGTCGGCAAGCGGACCTATACGACCAAGGCGGGCGAGGTGCTCCTGGCCCACGCCGGCCGCGCCCTGCAGGAGCTCGAGCGGGGCGTCGAGCTCGTGCAACGGCTCCGGGGGATCGTGGCCGGACGGGTGCGGCTCGGCACCAGCGCGTCGTTCAGCATCTATCTGTTGCCGCCGGCACTACGCCGGTTCCGGGCG